>CBIHPL010000070.1:0-10604 GCA_966212005.1 uncultured Asticcacaulis sp. | reverse complement strand
AGATGGTCCCCCCTCCCCATAAATGGGGTGGGCGAAGTTCACCAATACCACTGAAAAGAGCTATAATTATAGCATCTCTCGCCCTCCCCATTTATGGGGAGGGGGGACCGCCGTCAGGCGGTGGGCGGGGCCAACCCCTGGTTAAATCAGCCCGCGTTCCTTGGCCAGTTCATTCAGATTGACGCGCGGGCGCGGGCCGAAATGGCTGATCACCTCCGCCGCCGCCAATGAACCCAGCTTCGCGCAGGTCTCGATATGCAACCCTTGAGTCAGGCCATACATGACGCCCGCCGCGTACTGATCGCCGGCGCCCGTCGTGTCGATCACCTTATCGACCGGCGCGGCCGCGACCGTATGCGTATCCTCGAACTTGATCGCTACCGAGCCCTGCTCCGAACGCGTGATGAAGGCCAGATCGACCTTGGTGCGCAGATAACGCAGCGCCTTGTAGAAGTCGTCCGTCTGGAACAGCGACAGCAGTTCGCCTTCATTGGCGAAGACCAGGTCGATATGGCGCTCGATAAAGGCCAGCAGGTCCGTCCGCCAGCGGTCGACGACGAAGGTGTCCGACAGGGTGATGGCGGTCTTGCGGCCAGCCGAGCGCGCGATCTGCGCCGCCTTGGCAAAGGTCTCACGGCCCGACGGCGAGTCGAACAGATAGCCTTCCAGATAGGTGATCTGCGACGACCGGATGATGTCGGCGTCGAGGTCGTCCGGCGCAATCAGGGCGGCGGCGCCCAGATAGGTCGCCATGGTGCGCTGGCCGTCCGGCGTCACATTGATCAGGCAACGGCCGGTCCGTGCCGGGTCGTCGTGCAGCACCGGCGTATTGAAAGTCACCCCCATCTTTTTCAGGTCGCGGGCGAAGGCTTCACCCAGCGCGTCATGGGCCACCTTGCCGACATAGGCGCATCTGGCCCCGAAAGATGCCGCCCCAGCGATCGTATTGCCCGCCGATCCGCCCGACTCCTGCTCGCTCTCGGCCATGGCCTCGTAAAGGCTGGTGCCGCGATGGGTGTCGATCAGGGTCATGGCCCCCTTGTGCAGGTCGTGCGCTTTCAAGAAGGCGTCGTCCGCGGGCGCCAGAACATCGACGATGGCGTGGCCAACAGCGGTGATGTCGTAGGTCAGGTCCATGGAAAATCCGGAAAAATCGGTTGCGTCAAAAGGTCGGTCGGGGAATAGAACCTCCATGACCAAGACGCTACTGTTTTTTACACCAGATCCCTCAACGCCGTCGCACCACGGCCGCTGGCCCGCCGTACTCGACAGCTACCATGAAGCGTTAAAAGGACTGGACGTGGCCATCAACGCGCAGCCGTGGTCGGAGCCGGTCACGCAAGCCTACGATCTCATCTGTCCGATCGTCGCATGGGGCTACCACAATGCGCCGGACCGGTTCCGCGCGGCGCTGATGGCGCTGAAAGACGCCGGGCATCGCGTCTTCAATCCGGCCGACATTGTTGCCTGGAATGTCGACAAGCGTTACCTGCGCGACCTGGCCGAAGGCGGCGTGCGCATCATCCCGACCCACTTCGTCGAACGCATCACGGACGAGGCCATCGCCCACGCCCGCGCGGATTTCGGCAACGCCCTGGTGCTGAAACCCGTCGTGTCCGCCGGCGCCAAGAACACCCTTGTCTGGCGGGACGGCGAGACCATCGCCTTTGACGCGACGGACGCCGGTGCGGCCAGCGCCAAGGCCGGACCGCCTGAAGGCGCGGCCATGATCCAGCCCTTCATGCCGTCCATCCAGGACGAGGGCGAATGGTCGCTGCTGTTCTTTGCCGGTGAATTCTCTCACGCCGTGCTGAAGACGCCGAAGTCGGGCGATTTCCGCTCCCAGCCCGACTATGACGCACATCTTCGCGCCCTGCCCCCGCCGCCCGACGCCATGATGCTGGCAGCCGCCGCCATCGATTATATCGGCGCCGATCGCCTGCTCTATGCCCGCGTCGACATGGTGCGCGACGCCGAAGGGCGTTTCTGCCTGATGGAACTGGAACTGATTGAGCCCGATCTCTATCTCGGCTACTCCGAAGGTGCCTCCGACCGCCTGCGCCACGCCTTCGAAGTTGCCCTGTTCGGCGGCTGCGCCTGCCACGCCTAAAGGGGTATAGTACCGCGTCACACCCCTCACGCAATTTTCGCTTGAAAAATATTAACCGCGGGCGCTGAGTTTCGCTTTCGTAGTTGGCTGGGGGCAAGCCATAAACATATGACCAATGCCGCCGCCACTCCGCGGCTCGCGCAGGCGCTGTTCGTCGACGACAGCGCCGCCGAGATCCGCCTAGTCACCGAATTGCTGAACCGGGCCAGCGTGCAGTTCGACGGCCACTGGGTCAGTTGCGGCGAGGACGCCCTGGGTTTTCTGCGCCGCGAGCAAGGTTTCGAGAATGCGCCGACGCCGGACATTATCTTCCTCGATCTCAACCTGCCAAAGCTCAGCGGCGACAAGGTCCTGCAGATCATCCAGAGCGATCCTCACCTGAGCCGCATCCCGGTCGTGATCCTGAGCGGTTCGGACCACGAAGACGACATTATCAATGCGCGGGAACGCGGTGCCACCCACTATGTCGTCAAGCCGCTCGACTACCCGAAACTGCGCGAAACCGTGACCCTGGTCGATACTCTGCGTCTGGTATCCGAAGGCAGCGAGTGGCACCTGACCCAGGCTTAGCAAAAGGTCGTGTTCTGGTGCACCGTCGCCGGCCGGGCATCGGGCGCTTCCGTCGTCATCCCGACATTCCTGATCGTCAGGCGACGCACATGGCGCGTCCATAACCCAAAGGCCGGCGTCCGGCCGAACATGCTGGGTTCGGGATAGGCGTCAGGAAGGTCACCGGGATCGCGCGCGGCGTCGTCTTCTGTACCGCCGCCGGCATAGCTGAGCCCGATGTTTTCCAGCCGCACGTCTTCGATTTCATGGCCGGGCAGGCCCATGATCAGGGCACTGTAATCACCCAGAATGCCTTGGGCCGTGACATCGCGGATGGTGACGTTGCGGATGGCGCCGGGCACAGCGCCCTCGGGCGCGCGCAGCCGGGCGCCGACGCGCAGGAAAAGGGGCGCCGTGGTGATCTCATTGAGAGTCAGGCGCTCGGCAACCACGTCTTCGATTATGCCGCCATCGACGGTCTCGATCGCCAGGCCGCGCGAGCGTTCAAAGACGCAGTCGCGTATATGAATGCGACGAAAGTCCCCGGCCGATTCCGTGCCGAGCTTGATACGGCCGGTGACACGATCCTGGTCGGGAGCCAGCTGTTGAGTCCGCCCGCGCGTGCCGTCATAAAGCGTGCCTTCATCAAAGCCGCTCACCAGGCAGTTCTCGATCAGCACATCCTCGGTCGGATGGGGATGGCCCAGCGAATGGCCGGCTTTCAGCACAATAGCATCATCATTGGGCGTATTGACGCGGCAGCCGCGGATCGTCACCCGCCGGCAACCGTCGATATCCAGCCCGTCGCGATTGGTGTCGATGAACAGATTCTCGATCGTCAGGTCGTCGACACCGGTCGCCAGCACAGCGAAGTGCCCGCCATTGAGGATGGTGAAATCGCGCAGCGTGACATTGCGCGCCCTGCACAGGCCGATCGTCTTGTTTCCGAGCCCAGCCATGGCAGAGACTTCCGGCGACAGGATGGCCATCTCTTCGGCCGACAGGTTGCGCATGCTCAAGGGGAACTCGCCCGCCTGTTTGCGCCAGCGCGAACCCGGCCCTTCGCGCGTCAGGCCGCGCCCGTCGATCAGGCCCGGGCCGTCGATGCGGATATCCTCGACATCGACGGCCGAAATCAGGCTGTTGCGCCAATGACTGTGTCCGAAGTCCTGCCACAGGTCGTGCGGATTGGGCTCAGCGGCGTCATAGGTGCCGCCATGGACAGCCGGATCGGCCGCCTGCCACACACAGCCTTCGGACAGATGGATATGAACGCCGCTGCGCAAAGGCACGGAGAAGCTCAAATAGCGCCCTGCCGGAAAGATCACCTTGTCCGCCGCGGCAATGGCAGCCCGGATGGCGTCGGTATCGACCGTGCCGTTACCGGTCGCGCCAAAATCGCGGATGTCGGCTTCAGACATTCGCGAGAATAGACGAGTCGACTTCGCTTAAGCGCTGGGTACCGGTCAGGACCATGGTCGTACGCATGTCCTTTTCCAGCAGGGCCAGCAGGTTCTCGACGCCTTTCTGGCCTGCGGTCGCCAGCGCATAGACAAAGGCGCGGCCAAGCAGCACGCCGTCGGCGCCGAGCGCCAGCATACGCATGACATCGAGCCCGGTGCGCACGCCACCGTCGGCGAAGATGGTCAGATCACCCTTGACCGCCGCGGCGATGGCGGGCAAGGCACGCGCCGACGACAGGGCGCCGTCGAGCTGACGGCCGCCGTGGTTCGACACGACGATGCCGTTGGCGCCGAAGCTCTTGGCGTCGCGAGCATCTTCGACGTCGAGAATGCCCTTGATGATCATCGGGCCCTGCCATTCGTCGCGGATCCATTGCAGATCCTTCCACGAAATGCCGGGGTCGAAATTGTTTCCCAGCCAGCCGATATAGTCGGCAAGGCCCGTCGCCTTGCCGAGATAGGTCGAGACGTTGCCGAGGTCGTGCGGAGTACCGTGCAGCCCGACATCCCACGCCCATTCCGGGTGCATGACCGCCTGGATCATGCGGCGGATTTCAGCATTGGGCCCGCTCATCCCCGAATGCGGATCGCGATAACGCGAGCCCGGCACCGGCATATCGACCGTGAAAACCAGCGCCGACGCGCCCAGATCCTTCGCGCGCTGCAGGACATCGCGCATGAAGCCGCGATCCTTCAGCACATAAAGCTGGAACCAGATGGGCTTGTCGCACTGGCTGGCGACCTCTTTCAGCGAACAGACCGACACGGTCGACTGGATGAAAGGAATGTGCTTGCCAATGGCTGCCTTCGCCGCCTGGACCTCGCCGCGGCGGGCGTACATGCCGGTCAGCCCCACGGGCGCCAGGCAGATGGGAAGGTTGTACTTCTGCCCGAACCATTCCGCGCTCAGGTCCAGCGTTTCGGAGCCCTTGAGCACGCGCTGGCGCAGCGCCACCTTGTTCAGGTCGGCGACATTGGCGCTCAGCGTCTGCTCGGCGCCCGAGCCCCCGTCGAGATAGTGGAACAGGAACGGCGGCAGCTTGCGGCGGGCAGCTTCGCGATAGTCGGTCGGAGAGGCAATGATCATTTCGGTCGAGCTAACTTGAATTATATCTCCTCCCCGTCCGTGGGGAGGAGATGACGGATCAGCCCGCCAGCATATTGCCATAGCCGATGATGACGGTCGACGCCACCAGGGCCAGGATGCCCGTCCACACAAAGGCCTTGGTCTTGGCCGACGTGCCCTTCCACTCCTTGAGCGCAAAGCCCCAGAGCGTCGAGAACAGGATGATCGACGCCATGTGCAGGGTCCACGATGAGAAGCCGTAGGCGCCCATCTGGCTTTCGCCCATGGTGTAGAAGAAGAACTGGAAGTACCACAGGGTGCCGCCCAGGGCAGCAAGGCCATAGTTGAGCAGCAGCGGGATCTTCGTGCCGGGCTCCTTATGCTTGCCGAACCACTCGCCGGCGCTCTTGTTCTTGAGGATCAGGTAACCCGACCAGACGAGGTTGGTCAGGAAGCCGCCGATCAGCACCACGCACAGCACCGGCAGGCCGGCCCACAGGGGACCTGTGCCGGCGGCAAGGCTGGCTTCCTTGATCGGCGTGCCGCGTTCCAGGCCAAAGGCGAAGAAGGACGACATGACGCCGCAGAAGACGGCGACCAGCAGGCCTTTGCTGAGGTTGAATTCGCTCAGGCCTTCCTTCTCGCCCGGCAGTTCGATCTCCTTGCGGTGACCGGCCATGGCGACGACGACGATGGCGATCAGCACAACCGCGATGCCGACAAAGGTATAGACCGCGCCGGGCTTAGACGCGACCTCCCCCAGAGTGCCGTTGAACAAGGGCGGCCCCAGCGTACCGATGACCGTCGTCAGCCCCAAGGCCACGGCCATGCCGAGGCTCAGGCCCAGATAGCGCATGGTCAGGCCGAAAGTCAGCCCCCCCATGCCCCACAGCGCGCCGCAGCCGATGCAGGCCCAAAGCACGTCGGGCGAAGCCGAGCCGATGACGCCCAGCAGATCCCTGGTCTGGATGGAAGCGAACAGCCAGGGTGCGAACACCCAGGAGAAGATGCCGCCGGTCAGCCAGAAGATTTCCCACGACCACAGGCGGATGCGCTTATAGGGCACATAGAAGCTGGCCGAGGCCAGGCCGCCCAGCCAGTGAAAGAATACGCCGATCAACGGATTGGGTGTCATTGTCTCCCCCTTTTTGTTGTGTCGCAGGTCAAGCAGGTTTTGGGTATGCGCGATATGCCTACTGCAGGTTCACGAACATGCCGCCATCGGTCAGGACCGAAGCCCCGGTGACATAGCCGGCCAGGTCCGACGCCAGGAAGACAACGACCCTGGCGATATCTTCCGGCCGGCCCAGGCGGCCGAGCGGAATGCGCTTTTCCATGTACTCGCGCTTGGCCGGGTCAGCCAGGTCGTCCTTGTTGATGTCGGTGGCGATCGTGCCCGGCATGACGGAGTTGCAGCGGATACCGTGGCGGCCCAGCGCAATCGCCGTCGATTGCATCAACGAATGGACCCCCGCCTTGGTCGGCGTGTAGTGGCTCTGCATCTCCCCGCCGACCAGCGCCGAAATCGAACTGATGGCGACGATCGCGCCGCCCCGGCCCTGGCTGTCGCGCCCCTGGCTGACCATCTGCCTTGCCGCGGCCTGGCACATGAAGTAGGCGCCGGTATAGTTGACGTTCAGCGTGCGCATGAAGACGTCCTGCGGCATGTCGAGGAAGCTGTGAAACGGACAGATGCCGGCATTCGACACCATGACGTCGACGCGGCCCAGCGCCTTGACTGCGGTGGCAACAAAGGCCGGCGCGGATGTCGGGTCGGCGACGTCACCATTGAACACCACGGCCTTGCGCCCCAGGGCCTCGACCTCTTTTACCAGCGACTGCGCCATCTCATCGTCATTGAAGACGTTGAGCGCAACGTCGGCGCCATGCTTCGCGCATTCGATCGCCGTGGCCCGGCCGATGCCGCGCGACGCGCCCGTGATCAATACCTTCTGTCCTTCGAGCAGCATGGCTACCATCTTCCCTTTTTTACTCTGTTGTCCTGGTCCAGCCGAATTCGGCGGAAATCGCGTGTGCGGTATCGAGTACCTGGGTGGCGAGCCCGTTCATGCGTGCGTCGTCCATATATTGCGCCGCACTCGACACGCTGATGGAGCCGATGATGCTGCCGGCGGCGTCGCGGATCGGCGCCGCCACGCAGCGGATGCGGTCTTCGTTTTCTTCGAGATCGAAGGCATAGCCCGCCTGGCGGTAGTGGCGCATGCGCTCCATCCAGATGGCTTCGCTGACTCCATAGTTCGGCCAGTCCGGCGCTTCCCGGGCATAGATTTCGCGCAGACGCGCATCGGGCTCGTCGAGCAGCAGGGCCTTGCCGAGGCCGGTCGATCTCAGCGGCTGGCGCTCGCCGATGTGCGAACTGATTTCGATGCGGCGGCGGCCTGTAACCTTATCCAGGTAGAGGGCGCGATCGCCGTCGAGAATTCCCAGGTGGACCGTATCGCCCGAGGCTTGCGCCAGATGGACCAGATGATCGTGCGCCAGGCGCGGCAGGCTGATCTGACGTGCCGCCAGATGGCCCAGTTCCAGAAGCTTGGGCCCCAGGCTGTAACCGACGCGGGGCGTGAAGTTCAGGAAACGCTGCTCGACCAGCGTCGCGGCCAGACGGTGCGTCGTCGAACGCGTCAGCCCAACGGCTTCGGACAGCTGCGGCAGGTTCATGCCCGTCTGCGAAACGGCCTTGATAATATCGAGACCGCGCAACAGGGTTTGCGCCCCGGCAAGGGACCCTTCCCCGGCGGTGCGCCGCAGTGGATGCAAGGCCGATTGTCTATTTGCCATTATTCGCGACGAAAGTCCGGAATTTGGGATTAATCTTTGCGCGAAATTGCATTTCGCATACTATGAAGCGATGGATTCGCCCTTAAAACAGGCTATATAATGAATTTAGATCATTGACAATCAAAATACCAATCACTATCGATCACCCGAAATCATAACGACCGTAAGGCCCGCCATGAAAAATCCCAAGATCAGAGAAGTCAGAGCGTCTGTCATCAAGGGAGGCGAAGGCGGGGGTGGCGCCGATTATCACGACCAGGGCGAAGGCCACTGGATCGACAACCATATCGCCACCTCGATGGGCCGCTATCCGGAATATCGTCAGAGCCGCAAATCGTTCGGCATCAACGTTCTGGGCACTCTGGTGGTCGAGATCGAGTGCGAGGACGGCACCACGGGCTTTGCCGTCACGACCGGCGGCGAACCGGCCGCCTATATGGTGGAAAAGCACTTCGCCCGCTTCCTGGAAGGCCGCAATCCGTTCGAGTACGAAAAGATCTGGGACCAGATGTACTTCGGCTCGCAATATTATGGCCGCAAGGGCCTGGTGGTGAACGCCATTTCGGGAGTCGATCTCGCACTGTGGGACCTGATGGGCAAGCTGCGCCAGGAACCGGTGCATCAGCTGCTGGGCGGCGCGGTGCGTAACGAACTGCAATTCTATGCCACGGGCGCCCGCCCCGACCTGGCCAAGCAGATGGGCTTTATCGGCGGCAAGCTGCCACTTTATCACGGCCCCATCGAGGGTGACGAAGGACTGAAGAAGAATGTCGAGCTGATCGCCGACATGCGCTCAAAGTGCGGCGAAGACTTCTGGCTTATGTACGACTGCTGGATGGCGCTTGACGTCAACTATGCGACCAAGCTGGCTTTACGGTGTCATGAGTACGGCCTGAAGTGGATAGAAGAAGCGATCAGCCCGGACGACTACTGGGGCTATCAGCAACTGAAGAAAAACGTGCCGGCCGGCATGCTGGTCACTACGGGCGAGCATGAAGCCACGCGCTGGGGCTTCCGCATGCTGATGGAAATGGACTGCTGCGATATTATCCAGCCCGATGTCGGCTGGTGCGGTGGCGTCACGGAACTGCTGAAGATCTCGGCGCTGGCCGACTCCCGCGGCGTCATGGTCGTGCCGCACGGCTCAAGCGTCTATTCGTACCACTTCGTTATCACCCGTCACAATTCGCCGTTTGCCGAGTTCCTGATGATGGCGCCCAAGGCAGATCACGTCGCGCCCATGTTCCATCCGCAGCTTTTGGGGGAACCGGTGCCGGAAAATGGCCGGTTGAACGTCAACAAGCTGGACAAGCCGGGCTTTGGTGTGGAACTGAACCCGGACGTGAAGCTTCATCGCCCGTACACGCACTAGTCACTCTTTCTGCACCGGAAGCGCCTGTCGCCTCCGGTGCAGCACTATCTGAAGGACCTCCCATGAAATTCTGCCGTTTTGGCCCCAAGGGCCAGGAAAAGCCCGGCGTCGTCGACAGCGACGGCCGCATCCGTGACCTGTCAGGCGTCGTCTCCGACCTGACGCCGGATACCGTCCGTCTGTCGCAGCTGGCCAAGCTGACCGCCACCGATATCAACGCCCTGCCGGTCGTCGAAGGCCAGCCGCGCTACGGCGTGCCGGTCAACAATATCGGCAAGATCATCGCCGTCGGTCTGAACTATGCCGACCACGCCGCCGAATCGAACCTGCCGGTTCCGCCCGAGCCGATCTTCTTCACCAAGGCCGTCACCTCGCTGACCGGCCCGAACGACGAGGTCATGAAGCCGCGCGACGCGACCAAGATGGACTGGGAAGTCGAGCTGGGCCTGATCATCGGCAAGACCTGCCGCTATGTCGAAGAGTCCGAAGCGCTCAGCCACGTCGCCGGCTATGTGCTGGTCAACGACGTATCCGAACGCGCCTTCCAGAAGGAGCGTGGCACCCAGTGGGTCAAGGGCAAGGGCTGCGACACCTTCTGCCCGACCGGCCCGTGGCTGGTCACGCCGGACGAAGTGGGCGATGTCCATAACCTCGACATGTTCCTGGACGTCAACGGCCAGCGCATGCAGACCGGCAACACCAAGACGCTGATCTTCAACGTCGCCCACTGCATCAGCTACATCTCGCGCTTCATCACCCTGCAACCGGGCGACCTGGTCATCACCGGCACGCCTCCCGGCGTCGGCGAAGGCAAGAAGCCCAACCCGATCTATCTCAACGCCGGTGACACCATGCACCTCGGCATCTCGAAGCTGGGTGAACAACGCCAGACCGTGGTGCCGTTCAGCCTCGAAGGCCAGGAGATCATTGGCTAATGACTTATGCAGGCCGTTTTGATAATCGCTGCGCCGTCATCACCGGCGGCGCCGGTGGCCTGGGCAAGGCCGCTGCCGCGCGCATCATTGCCGAAGGGGGCAAGGTCGTGCTGTGGGACCTGAACCCCGAGGCGCTGGAAGCCGTCGCCAAGGAAGTCGGCGCCGCCGGCTTCGTGGCGCTGGATGTTTCAAAACTTGAAGAGGTTTCCTCCGCCGCAAAAAAGTCGGCTGAGATTCTCGGCAAGATCGACATCCTGATCGCTTCGGCGGGGATCACTGGCGCTACCGTGCCGGTATGGGACTTCCCGGT
>CBIHPL010000069.1:0-10605 GCA_966212005.1 uncultured Asticcacaulis sp. | reverse complement strand
AGACCTATAACGGCCTGACCCAGGTGGTCATCGAACAGGGCTGGCTGGAAAAGACTTTAGCCGACAAGGGGGTGAAGCTGGCCTTCTTCCCGGTGTCGACGGCGGTCGGCGGGCCTTTGATCAACGAAAGCTTCGCCGCCAAGCGCATCGACTTCGCCGGCTATGGCGACTTCCCGGCGCTGATCGCCAAGTCGGGCGGAGTCGATATCCGCGCTATCACCTCGTCGGGCCCGGGCAACAACGCCTATCTGATCGTGAGGAATGGCCTGAATGCCACGTCGATCGAAGACCTGAAGGGCAAGTCGCTGGCCATTCACCGTGGCCGGCCGTGGGAACTGACGCTCGCCAAGCTGCTCGATTCCAAGGGGCTCAAGCTTGACGACTTCAAGATCTACAACCTGAACCCCCAAGCGGCCTATTCGGCGCTCGCCTCGGGCAAGGTCGACGCGGTGTTTACCCTCTCCGAAGCCATCCTTCAGGAGGACAAGGGCGCCGGCAGGATCATCTGGTCGACGACGCAGAATCCCGACTGGAAGATGCGCACCGGCATCTTTGCCCGCACAGCCTTCACTAACGAACAGCCCGAACTGACCCAGGACGTCGTCAACGCTTATATCAAGGCGGCACACTGGGCGGCCCAGCCGGAAAACCGCCAGGCCTATCTGGAACTGGCCTCGCGCGGCAACAACCCGACTTCGGTTGTCGAGCGCGACCTGGCCAACAAGGGCGGAGAGTGGCGCGACAACTTCTCGCCGATCATCGATCAAGGCTTCGTCAGCCACTTCGACGACGTGTCGAAATACACCTTCGCCAACAAGCTGGTGCAGAACCAGGTGGCGACGCGTGACTTCGTCGATCCGCGCTTTATCAATGCTGGCCTCGAAGAACTGGGCCTGAAAGGTTTCTGGAAGGAAACCCCGGTGGCCGCAGTATGAGCGCCGATCCCGCCACGCCTGAAGCGGCCATAACCGCACCTGTCCAGGCTGGTCCTTCGCCATGGAGCTTCCTCGCCGGCTTTACGACCCTGGCCCTGATCAGCGGCGTGTCGATCGGCCTCGGCAAGGTGGTGACGCAGTTCTTTGCCCTGTCGATCGGCGCCGACGCCTTCCAGATCGGCCTGATCATGGCGATGGAATCGATCGGCATGGTGCTGGTCACCGTGCCGGCGGGCTTTGTCATCGCCCGGTTCGGTGCGCGCCGCGTCTATGCGGTGGCGTCCACGGGGCCGCTGATCGCCAACCTGCTGATGCCATTTGCCGGGCACTGGATCGCGCTGGCCATCGCGCGGTTGAGCATCGGCCTGTGCATCCCGTTCCGCATCGTGTCGATGAACTCGACCTTCCTGGCGCAGCTGCACCGCATCGGTGTCGGCAAGGCCGGCTGGTATCGCGGCGCGCTGACGGCCGGCTTGGCCCTGATTGGTCCGGCGCTGGCGACCGTCCTCGTCGCCAATGTCAATTATGTCTGGGCGTTTGTCGTCATCGCGGCTCTGTTCGCCATCATGGCGGTCGGCTCGCTCTACTTCTTCACCGATGAGGCCGCGCCCCCGCAAAAGGGCCTGACCGCCGGGCATATCTACGATGAAGCGCGCACCCTGCTGCGCAACCGCAATGTCTCGGAATCCTGCCTGATCGAGTTCATCTCGTCGGCGACGGGCTCGCTGTTCGGCGCCTTTGTCATCATCGTCGCCGCCCAGATCCACGGCCTGACCAAGGAAGACGGCGTCCACATCATGCTGTTCCATGGCGCGACGACCGTGCTGGCCCTGTTCGGCGCTGGCCGCCTGACCCAAGGCCTCAACAAGTGGGCGGCCTATGGCGGCGGCTTGATCCTGGCGACCGCGGCGCTGGTCCTGCTCGGCACAGCGCAAGGCTTCGCGCAACTGGCGGCGGGTGCTGTTCTGCTCAGCGCGGCCTCGGCCCTGGTGCACCTGGTTAATATGCGCCTGCTCAGCGACCACCCCGGTGAAAAGTCCAAGATTTCCGGCCTGTACAACCTGTCTTCGATGACGGGTTCCAGCCTCGGCGCACTGGCCGGCGGCTTTGTCTCAAAGGTCGTCGCCATCCAGACCGTCTACCTCCTGTGGCTGCCGGTCCTGTGGCTGGCCGCCGCCGTCCTTTACTTCGTCATCAAGGGAACAAACCCCGATGCCTGACATTAAGCCCAATTGGCGCCTCATACTCTCCATCGGTTCGCCGCTTCTGCTCCTGCTGCTCTGGCAGGTCGTCACAGCCCTCAAGCTCTTCCCGCCCGAAGTGCTGGTGTCGCCGGCCGCGGTCGTCGCCGCCTTCGGTGAGATCATCGCCACGGGCGAACTGCAACGCCACCTGTCGGAAAGCCTCGGTCGCCTGGGATGGGGTTTCGGCTTCGGCGCCACCTTCGGCCTGGCTTTCGGCGTGGCCCTGGCCCTGTCAAAGACGGTCGAACGCATCTTCGGGCCAACATTTCAGGCTTTGCGTCAGGTGCCGGTCCTGGCCTTCATTCCCATGCTGATCCTGCTGCTGGGCATCGATGAGGTCTTCAAGGTCGTCATCATCGCCAAGGCCGCCTTCTTCCCGGTGGCGCTTGCCGCCTATGACAGCATCAAGGGCCTGCCCAGGAGCCATTTCGAAGTGGCGGCGCTCTACAAGACCCCGTGGTGGGTGCTGGTTGGCCGCATCCTGATCCCGGCGACCCTGCCGAACATCCTGGCCGGGGCTCGCCTCAGCCTGACGCGCGCCTGGCTGGTCCTGGTCGCCGCCGAACTGATCGTCGCCGACTCTGGCCTCGGTCAGATGATGGAGATGGGCCGCCAGATGTTCCGGCTCGATATCGTCATGGCGGGCGTCATTGTCGCCGGCGTCATCGGCTTCGGTCTCGACCGCCTGTTCCAGCTTATCCAGTCGCGCGCCCTGCGCTGGAAGACCGCGTGAGGGCGTCATGAAAATTCAACCCAAAAATGTGGTCTGGCTGCTCGGCCTCATCCCGCCCGTCTTGTTTCTGCTGTGGGATCATCAGGCCAAACAGGGCGGTACCAATGCCCACATCTACGTCTCGCTGGCCCAGATTGTCGGCGCCCTGCGCGAAACCTTTGCCTCTGGCGAACTGACGGGAGCCTATGGCGCCAGCATCACACGCGCCTTTTCCGGCCTGTTTATCGGCGGTATCCTGGGCACCACCGTCGGCGCCTTTATGGGGCTGTTCAAGCCGGTCGAGTGGGCGCTTCAGCCGATCTACAACAGCTTCCGTCAGGTGCCGATCCTGGGCTGGCTGCCCCTGATCGGCCTGTGGTTCGGCTCGGGCGATGGCTCCAAGCTGATTATCGTCGCCCTGTCGGCCTTCTATCCGACCGTCCTCTTCACCTTCGAAGGGCTGAAGCAAGCCGACAAGGCGCTACTCGATGTTGGCCGTGTCTACCGCCTGTCGGCTTGGCAGACCTTCTGGAAGGTGCGCTGGCCGGCGGCCCTGCCATCGATCTTCACCGGCCTGTTCCAGGCCCTGGCCTTCACCTGGATTTCGACCATCGGCGTCGAACTTCTGTTCGCCTCGGGCCTCGGTCTCGGCTCGCTGATGCAGACCGCCCAGCTTCAGGCGCGCCTCGACATCGTCGTCGTCTGCGTCCTGTTCGTCGGTTTGACCGGCATCCTCCTCAACACGCTTATCCGCCAACTCAGCCAACGCCTTCTGGCCTGGCGCTCGGTTAGGACCTGACCCATGGACTACGTCTCCCCCTCGCAACTGACCGCATCGACCAAGCCCACCGGCTCCCTGACGCTCAAGGGCATCCGCAAGCAGTTCCAGTTCAAGGACCGCGAACTGAAGGTGCTGTCGGGCTTCGATCTCAACATCAATCCGGGCGAATTCGTCTCAATCGTCGGTCCGTCGGGCTGCGGCAAGTCGACCCTGCTGCGCCTGATTGCCGGGCTGGATGACACCTATGACGGCGTCATCATGCTTGACGGCCAGCGCGTCGCCGGCACATCGCTGGAACGCGGCCTGGTCTTCCAGGATCACCGCCTGTTCCCGTGGATGACGCTGGAGCAGAATATCGCCCTGGCCCTGACCAACCGGCCCCTGTCCAAGGCCGCCAAGGCCAAGCTGGTCGCCGAACACATCGCACTGGTCGGCCTCAAAGGCTTCGAGAAGGCGTGGCCGCATCAGTTGTCCGGCGGCATGGCGCAACGTGCGGCGATTGCCCGCGCTTTAGTCAATGAGCCCAAGGTCCTGCTGCTCGATGAACCGTTCGGTGCGCTCGATGCCCTGACGCGCGTCCACCTCCAGACCGAGTTGCAACGCATCTGGCTGTCGAGCGGAGCGACCATGATCATGATCACCCACGATGTCGAAGAGGCCATCTATCTCGGCGACCGCGTCGTGGTCATGCAGGCCAATCCTGGCCGCATCGTCCACACGGTCGATGTCGGCCTGACGCACCCGCGCGATCGCGCGTCTCCCGTCCTGCATCGCCTGAAGGACGAGATCCTGGCCGAACTGACCAATCCGCCGGCCGAGACGAGTTCGGTTGTCCAGTTGCGCAAGGATCAGGACCAATGAGTTTCGACACCGCCGATAGCGCCCGCCGCTCCGAACACCCGGTTCATCCGTCCTTTGTCGAACGCTGGTCGTCGCGTGCACTTACGGGCGAAGCCATTCCCCATGCCGATCTGCTCACCTGTTTCGAAGCCGCGCGTTGGGCGCCGTCGGGCTTCAACGCCCAGCCAGTCCGCTTCGTCTATGCGCATACCGGCACTGAGGATTTCGCCAGGCTTCTGGGCCTGCTCAACGAAAAGAACCGCAGCTGGGCGCACAAGGCTTCGGCCATCATCTTCGTCCTGTCGCGCAAGGACTTCGTCTTCAACGGCCAGACAGTCCAGGTCCACAGCCACGCCTTTGACGCCGGGGCGGCCTGGTCGGCCTTTGCCCATCAGGCGCACCTGCTGGGCTACGCCACCCGCGCCATCGGCGGCTTCGACCATAAGGCCGCGCCACAGGTCCTGAACCTGCCGGAAACCTATGCCGCCCACGTCGCGGTCACCATCGGCCGCCGTGCGGGCCTGAACGATCTGCCCGAAACCTTTCACGCGCAGGAAACGCCGTCGGCCCGACGTCCGCTCGACACCTTCATCCATCAAGGCCAGTTCCAAGGAGAGTCTGAATGAGCCTGTTTCCCCCGCTTGTTCCCGCCGATACCCTGTGGATCACCCGCTGCCCGGTGCCGACCGCGACCGCCATCGGTCTCAATCAGCGCTGGTTCGCCGACGTCTTCGCCAAACGCAACTATCAGGTTCATACGCTTCAGGACACCAATGATCCCAACCTGCGCGCCCAGCATTTCCATCACGAGCTGAAGGCCCTGTTCCGCGAAGGCGGCAATGTTCCGGCTTTCTGGAATCGTGCGCGCAACCTGTCGGCCAAGGGCTATGACCATACGATCGTCGTCGGCCTGACCTGGGTCGACGAAGTCCAGCTTCTGCTGGCGCGCCCGGGCGCGAACCTGACACCAGAAAAGCTGGCCGGCAAGGTCTTGGGCCTGTCCAATGCGCCCGGCGCCGTCGATATCTGGCGCGCCATGGCCCTGCGCGGCTACGATACGGCGCTGAAACTGGCCGGGCTGACCTTGGGCGACGTCGTGCTCAAGGACTTGACGGCGCCCGAGGTCAATTGGAACGGCCAGCGCCGTGGTGGGACCTGGTCGCAGGCCAGCGAAGACGCGCTGCTGAGCGGCGAGGTCGATGTCATCTACGCCAAGGGCGCACCTTCGGTGGCTTTGAAAGAGAAGCATGGCCTTGAGGTCGTACTCGATCTCAACACGCTCGAAGATCCGGGCTTACGCATCAATAACGGTACGCCCCGGCCGATCACCGTCCATCGTCACTTCCTCGACGACAAGCCGGAACTGGTGACCCTGTATCTTCAGGTGCTCAACTATGCGTCGGACTGGGCCAAGGCCAATCCCCACCGTGTCGCCGATATCGTCGCGGCCGAGACCAACACCACGGCCGACGCGGTGCGCCAGGGGTATGGCGACAAACTGGCGCGCAGCTTCGATGTCAGCCTGTCGCCGGAAAGTATCGCCGCCTTCCAGGACCAGGCCGACTTCCTGCGCCGTCACAGTCTGATCGGCGCGCCCGTCGATGTCGCCGCCTGGATCGCGCCAGAGCCGTTGAAGGCCGCTTTGGCGGAGCCCCTGTCTCTTCCTACTCTTGAAACCGCGTGAGGTTCCTCATGACCGAATTCTATTGGCAACTGCCGGTCGCCGGCGACAACCGCTCCGGCGCCTTCGACCAGCTAAGTCGCAATGCCCGCCCGACGCCGAACGCCACGATCCGCGACCTGCGCCGCAATCAATTCAACAATTTCGACTACTTGAGCCAGATCGCCCGCGCCGCCGAACTGGCCGGGTTCGATGGTTTGAGCATCCCCGATGACACAGACGGCGAATCCTCCTGGATCGTCGCCGGCGCCATTGCTCGCGAAGTCCGCCGGCCCAAGCTCAGCATCGCCTTCAGCCCCGGCCTCGGTTCGGCGGTCTACGCCGCCAAACAGGCTGTGACCTTCCAGCGCTACAGCGGCAATCGCCTCGGCTGGGCGCTGGAGAGCAATGCGGACAGCGCCGCCCGCCGCGCCCTTGGGGATTTCGTCGACGATACCGATATCGCCGCACGCCTCGAAGAATTCCTGACGGTGTCGAAAGGCGTCGCCAGCCAGGCCGATTTCACCTTCAAGGGCCGGTTCTTTGAGGTGCTCAATGGCGGCTTTGGCGGCCCGTTGAGCGGCCTCGACCTGCCGGAAATCACCCTGTCGGGGGACAGCGATGACGCGCTCACCCTGTCTGCTAGATATGCCGATGTCCATGTCTTCGCGCTCGGCAGCTACGATCTCGAAGAGCGCGTCGCGACATTGAAAGCCCAGGCCGCAGACCACGGCCGCACGGTCCGGATCGCCGTCAGGGCGCGCGTCTTCACCCACGACGACGCGGCCCGCGCGCGCCTTGACGCCGAACGCGCCGGTTTCAGCGAGGACGCCGATACGCTGGCCGGAGACTTTGCCGGTGTCGCCTCGGAACTGGCCCGTCTCGGCGCGGACCGCTTCATTCTCTTCGCCCCCAATAGCATTGAGACCGCCTATCGCATCGGTGAGCATGTCCTGCCGCTAGTGCGCCAGGCCGCTCGTGAAGCTGCTTAAGGAGAAACACCATGTCTTCCCAAATCGACTTCTTCTGGCGTCTGCCGACCCACGGCTGCTCGTCCTCCGTCCGCAATCCAGATCTGTCGCGTGGTGACTGGGTGCCGCTGAAAGATGGCAACCAGGCGCCGGGCCTCTATGATGGCGTGGCCGACGGCACGACCTATATCGACCACGTCGCCCAGATCGCCAAGGCGGCGGAAATTTCCGGCTTTCATGGAGGATTGATCCCCAGCTTCCCGATGACCGACGATCCGTGGGTCATCTCCTCGCATCTGGCGCGGGAAACCAAGACCTTCCGCTTCATGATCGCCTTCCAGCCAGGCTTTATCAATCCGGTCGAGACGGCGCGCCTGACGGCGTCGCTGCAACGCGCGACCGGTGGTCGGGCGCTGTTCAACATTATCACCGGTGGCGGCGGTCCGTCGCAACTGTGGTGGGGCGACAGCTTCGCCCACGACGATCGCTACGGCCGCACGACCGAATTTCTGGATATTCTGAAAGGTGTGTGGAAGGATGGCCCGTTCAGCTATGATGGCCGTTTCTATTCCGTCGAAGGCGGTGCGCTTCCGCCCGCACTGGCCGCCACCGACCTGCCGGAAATCTACTTCTCGGGCTCGTCGGACGCCGCGCTGGCGTCAGCTTCGAAACACGCCGACTTCTATCTGACCTGGCTCGAACCATTCGAACAACTCAAAACCAAGTTCGCCGCGGTCAAGGAAAAGACCGATGCGCTCGGCCGCCGCATCAAGTGCTCGATCCGTGTCGACCTGATCGCGCGCCCGACCGAGGAAGAGGCCTGGGCCGACGCCAAGGCCGGCTTCGAAGCCACAGCGCACAAACGCTCAGACAGCTTCCGTCAGGCCTCGGACTCGGTCGGTGCCGCCCGCCAGGCGGCCTTCAAGGCTTCCGACGCCAAACACTATGACGACCTGATCATCGGGCCGAACCTGTGGACCGGCTTCTCGCTGCTGCGCGGCGGGCCGGCGCTTGGCATTGTCGGGTCGTATGAGCAGTGCGCCGAACGCCTCGATGAACTGATCGGCCTCGGCGCCGACGGCTTCATCCTGGCCGGCACGCCGCACCTCGAAGAAGCCTACCGCGTCGGCGAAGAAGTCCTGCCGCTCGTCCGTGGCCGCCAGGCCAGCCTGTCCATCGCTGCCGAATAATTGAAAAGGAAAACCCACCATGACCCAACTGTCTGAAACCGTCCTCGCCTTTGTCGAACAGGTCAAGAAGGATGCCGCCACCGCCTTCCGCGGCCTGCGCGACACCCACACCATCTCGCCGGCCGGCACGGTCAACTTCGTCGAGCGCGTGCCCGGCGAACAGCTGATCGTCTCGATCGGCTATCCCGGCCCGTTCGCGCCCGACGCCGAGCTGAAGCCGGCCGTCTATGACTTCGACAACAACCTGATCTACGGCGAAGCGAAGAACGCCGGCGGTGGCGGCCGTTACCTGCCGATCTTCCGCAAGCATGACGACATCACGACCGTCAGCCACGTTCATTCGGTTTATCTCGGCGCCTGGTCGCAAGCCCACCGCGCGCTCAAGATCTCCTACGTCCCGGTCCAGCGCTGGACGCGCATCCGCGAACTGCCGGTCTATATCGACCGCCGCCAGGGCGAGGCCAACTACATTCTGGAGCGCCTGGAAGAGGACAAGGGCCACTTCGCCATCCTGGAAGCCAATGGCGGATCGACTGTCTGGGGCCGCAAGGGCATCCTGGCCCTGGCCAACACGATAGTGAATCTGGAAGAGGGCGCGCGCCTGCAGGCCATCGCCGAAACGCTTGGCGGGTCAAAGACCTATGGACCGGGCGTGCTGGAACAGCAGTGGAAAATGAGCGGCCTGTGGACCGCCGAAGACGAGGTCAATATCGCCGCGCAGTAATATAACAAAGCGCACAGCTTGTTTGAGCTGTGCGCTTAAGCGCAGGGCTACGATGAAATCCCATGGAAATATGCCAACGGCTGCTCTTCAGCGAAAAACTTCAGTATGTCGGAAATGAGGGGGCCTGAAACAGCACTTCCATTCAAGCTTTTCAATGGCTTAACGGTTGCTACGTGTGCGCCGGTGACGGAATGGTGGCGGTGACAGTCCGCGGCTATCCAGTCTGATCTCCTGATATGACCTGTTATCCGCAATTCCAGGCATTTTCTCGAAGCGTATGCCGGTGTCTTCATTCCTCTTGGAAATTCCTGCGTTGTAACAGGCGTTTATGCAATTTCTTCGTCTGCCGAACCATGTTTCCCTCCGTCCAAGAGCAGGTGCGTCTGTCCGCATAACAGGACGCATATCAGCGAAATTACGTTCGATCGTGGGATAAGCGGGTGCTTTCGTGGGATAGGATCATCGTTTCGTGGGATGAGAAGACGAACGGTGGGATGGAAGATGCGGGCGTGGGGACGTGTTTTTCTGCTTATGGGCCGAGGTGCTTTGAGCCTGGGACAGGCACCACCTAAGTTGGGATGGCGATTACCGTTCGTGGGACGTTTCGAGCTATTCACTGAATGAGACTAAGCTCGCTCTTCTGACTTGACTGTCTTGGTGTTCGGAGCGTTACTCCGCCCGAGCCTCGCTGCCGTTTCGGACGTGTTGAACGGGGAACACTTCGGTGTCCTACATCGTTCGTGGCAAGGTGATTGCTACCTATCTCAAGGTGATGTCGTATAGCTCAGTGGTAGAGCTGGCCGCTCATAACGGCTTGGTCGCTGGTTCGATTCCAGCTGCGACTACCACCATCTCACGAGGATTCGCCGGGGGGATGGGCGACGACGGGGTGGGAGGAGGATACCGGCAAGCCCTACGGGCATTGGCATTTTTCGATGCAGTCAGATGTCATCGATAATTATCTGGCTAGCCAAATCACAAAGTGAGCGATTACAGCCGCTTAAGATCTTTTAGAACTTTTTAAGAGCCGCTTAAAGCTCCATAATGTGTCCACTTTTCTGGATAGAGAGCGGTATCATAAGGCCGATTTTGCTCGTTTCGGTTCAAGATTAGTTCCAAGTCGATTTGAGCATAAAAATATTTTTTGACTATTGGACGGGTGATTCGCAGCAATTGGCTCCGCTCTGCTTCAATTTGGTCAGTTGATGGGGCATTTTTTGCAAAGTCGTTTCAAAGCAAAAAATCTTTGTGAAAAGGTAAGAAGCCTAATGGGCACCTAAGAGGTGTCTAAGAGGCAGTTTAGTGAAAGTATTCGGCAACGGTGTCGCCGATTTGCATATTCCCCTGGTGCGGGCATCATTGGACACGTTTTCGCTTAAGAGGCTAATCCATGTCCGCCACCAAACCCAATGCCGATCATATTGTCGAGCGAGCCATCTCCACGCTGCGTCCATATGCCGGTAATGCCGTACCCATTCCAAACGCCAGATCAAACAGATCGCTGCCAGCATCGAACGTTTTGGCTTCGTCAATCCTGTCCTCATCAGC
>CBIHPL010000068.1:0-10607 GCA_966212005.1 uncultured Asticcacaulis sp. | reverse complement strand
AATGTTCGCCTAAAGAAATCGGATGTGACCGATTTTTCGTCGATTTAGGTGCTTTTATAATCCTGAGCAAAATCAACGACAGATTCGGTTAACCATCAAGGTTGTCCGCGCGTCAGGACAGTTTAAGGATAAGCGGCAGGATATCGCTGTGCTGCATGGCCAGCAGGCCACCGGCGCAGATGGCTACGCCATAAGGGATGTCTCCCTTTTCGACGAGATGGCGGCCGAGATTGACGGGCAGCATCCCGGCATAGTGACCATAAAGCTTGCGGACGCCGAGCAGGGTGATCGTCAGTACGCCGCCTGCGATCGCCGTATAAAGGATGAGCGCGACAAAGCCGTCCAGTCCCAGCCATACCGCCGCCGCCGCGATCAGCTTGGCGTCGCCCCCTCCCATAAGCCGGAAGGCAAAAAGCACCATGCCGAGGACAAGACCCGCCACGCCCAGACCGATGTGCACCGCCCAGCCTTCCCAGCCTAGCCCAAGCAACAGGGCCGTAGGTAAGAATGCACCGGCCAGAATCATATTCAGCCGGTTCGGAATGGTCATGGTTTCTATGTCGCTCTTGGCGGCCCAGATCAGACAGCCGGGATAAACGAGAGCAAAGAGAAGGGGAATGAACATGGCAACCTGCACGATCCTGATGGCGGCAGTCTAGGCCATCATCGTAAAGATATTCTATCGATCCCATCGGCATATCGCTTTACGGGACCATCTGCGCGTCACGCGCCCGCACTTTCAAGCAAAGGGCCGTAGACCTCGAAGGTCTGCGGCCCCAGCACACGGTAATTTATCTGATCCGGCTTACTTCGGCGTGGCGGCGCTGAGCTTGTCCGAGATGGCGGTGAAGGTGCCGTTCAGGCTGCTCGACATCGTGCCGAGAACCGTAATCAGGGCGACGGCGATCAGGGCGGCGATCAGGCCGTATTCGATAGCCGTGGCGCCGGATTCGTCTTGAGCGAACGTGTTGAAGAACTTGGTCATAAACATCTCCTTGAGGAAGGGGGATAGATTACCGGTAAAGAAACTATTTTACTTAGTCATAGCCTCTTCAAGTACGTTCGCCGTATACTCCACCATGCTGGTGGCCGAATTGCTGAACAGACTGAAGCAGGTAATAAGTGCCACACACAGTATGCCGGCGATCAGGCCGTACTCAATTGCCGTTGCGCCGCGTGTGTCGTGCGCAAAGCTTTTGATGAATGTGGACCTTATTTTCATAGGAATACCTTAGCGAAAAGGCCGCAGATCTTGCTTAATCTGCGGCCTGAAGCATCAAGTCAGCTTTGCCGATCCGTTTTACTTAGGCGTGGCGGCGCTGAGCTTGCCCGAGATGGCCGTGAAGGTGCCGTTCAGGCTGCTCGACATCGTGCCGAGAACGGTGATCAGGGCGACGGCGATCAGGGCGGCGATCAGGCCGTATTCGATAGCCGTGGCGCCGGATTCGTCTTGAGCGAACTTGTTGAAAAACTTGGTCATGGAACTTCTCCTGGAAGGATACATAGATTTATTTGGCAAGTGAGCCGTTACTTGGATCGGGCCAGACCGTCTTGACGGCTCAATTGCTCCCGAACACGAGCCCACTCTAAGAAATCAAGATTAAAGCTAAGTAAAGATATGGAAAAATCAAAAAATTATATGTGGTTAAGTCGCATTTACTATTAATTACAATTAAGGTTAATCTTCATTTAGGATAACATATATTGATTTTAGTGATAAAATTTTCATTAATATTGCATTTATCAAATTTAAAGATTTTTTGTTTACCCCGTTTTGTAACGCGCTCCTCATGCTTGCGTAGTCAAATCAGGATAAGGCGGCGCACATGGCGCCATTGAACAACACACTATGAGTCTGTCATGATCCGGAACGAAAGACATATTCTGGCGGCCGCGATGATCGCGGTCATCGGTTTCGCGGCCTCGGCAGCCTCCGCCGGCCAGCGCCTTGTGGTCGAGAAGAACCATACGGTACGCGTGGCGTTGAATGCCCCGGCATCGTCGGTAATCGTCGGCAATCCTGAGATCGCGGACGTCAATGTGGTGGATTCCCACACCGTCTATATTCTCGGCAAAGGGTTCGGCAACAGCTCGGTGACCATCACCGGGCGGGACGGCCGCGCGCTGTTCGATGGCGAGGTTGCGGTCACGGCTGTGCGCGAGGGTGCGATTACAGTCTATAAGGGGCTGAAGCCCAGTCTGATGGTTTGCACCAATGTGTGCATCGCCGAGGATGTCAACAACGGTAATACGGCGGCCGATAGCGGCAGTGTCGCGGCGCCGGTCACGGCGCCCTGAGTGCTGATATCGGCCTTAACCGGCTGTTGACGCGATTGATGTAGTCTGGTCGTGCCTTTACAACAAAGGGACCAGGCTAGAATATGCCGGCGACAACAGTTTATCGGAAATGGCAGCAGCGCTATATTGCCTGGGCGCGCGACCGTCGCGGTGCGACCGCGGTAGAATTTGCCCTGATCGCCTTCCCCTTGATTTTCATGATTTTCTGCTGCCTTGAGCTGGCAGTCATTATCTTGCTGCAGGTGTCGCTGGACAATGCGACCGATCTGGCCGCCCGCCAGATCCGCACCGGGATACTTACGCAGGCCAATTCCACGGCCGCCAGTTTCCGCCAGAAGATTTGCGGCAATATCGGCTGGCTGGAAAACTCGTGTAATTCGAGCCTGCTGGTTGATGTCCAGACTTATGAAAGCTTTGCTCAGGTGCCGACCACCGATCTCATCAAGAACGGTCAGTTCGACAGCGCCAACTTCGCCTATGTGATCGGCAGCGGCTCCAAGATCCAGATGGTGCGCGCCTATTATCAATGGCCGATGTTTACTCCGTTCCTGCAGGGTGGAATGACGGCGCTCAGCAACAAGGATGTCGTGGTCACGGCCAAGGTCGTCTTCAGAAACGAGCCATTCTAATGGGTATCCTCAATCGCCTTGCCCGCTGCGTCCGTATGGAAAGCTTCCTGAAAGACCGCCGCGGCGTTTCCGCCGTCGAGTTCGCACTGATCGCGCCGATTCTCATCATGACCTATCTGGCCATGGCCGAGCTGACCCTGGGCATGATGGCCAGCCGCCGCACCTCGCACCTCGCGGCGACCATCGGCGACCTGACGGCGCAGTCCGAAACCCTGACCGACGCCAATATCACGGACCTGTGGGCGATCGGCACCAGTATGCTGCAACCCTTTACGGCCGGCACGAACCTCAAGATACGCCTGACGTGTGTGACCATGGGCGCGGACAAGGTTGCCCGGGTCAACTGGAGCGACAGCAAGAATATCGACGAGTATGCCGACAACCAGACCATGGCCAATATCACGACCGATCAGATTTCGCCGGGTGAAAGCCTGGTCATGACCGAGGTCGAATACGACTATGTCTCGCCGATCGGCAAGTTTCTTCCGGGCGAGACCAATTTCAAGGACACCTTCTACCACCATCCGCGCAATGGCACGGCGATTGGCCGGAAGGTTTCGTAACCCAAGGCGTCAGCCCCCTTCCAGGACCCGCCGGATCAGGGACAGCTTGGTTTCAGTCTCGATGCGTTCGGCTTTTGGCTCGCTGTCCGCGACAATGCCGCCGCCTGCCGCGGCGCGGACATGCCACCTGCGCTCCTCGTCTCGCTCGAAGGCCAGGGTCCGGATCAGGACGCTGGAATCCATGGCGCCGCCGACGTCGATGGTGAACAGGGCGCCGCAGTAGGGACCGCGCGCCGGTTCCATTTCATAAATCACCTTCATGGCCTGGACCTTGGGCGCGCCGCTGATGGAGCCGGCGGGCAGGGTCGCGATCAACACATCCGCCGCCGTCTTCCCTTCGGCCAGTCTTGCCGTCACGGTCGAGACCAGATGATGAACGTTGGGGTAGGACTCAAGCGCATTCAGCGCCGGCACGGCGACGCTGCCGGTGCGGGCGATCTTCGACAGGTCGTGACGCATCAGGTCGACGATCATCAGGTTCTCCGCGCGGTCCTTGGCGCTGGCCTGAAGATCGGCGGCAAGGGCCGCATCATCGTCCCGTGTTTTTCCGCGTGGGCGCGTGCCCTTGATCGGCCGGGTTTCCAGCCGGCCGCGGGCATCCAGGCAAATAAATCGCTCGGGGCTGTTCGACACAAGGGCTCGGTCGCCCATATTCACCATGGCGCCGAAGGGCGCCGCGCCATGGGCATGAAGAGCGGCTGCGACCTCGCCTGGCGTCCTGTCGGCCAGCAACCGTCCCGTCCAGCCGCGCGCCAGATTGGCCTGGAAGAGATCGCCGGCGTGGATCTGCCGGACCAGCGCCGCGACCCTGTCCTCATGGACGCCGTCCGGCGTCTCCATTCGCAGGGGCATATCGATGAAGGGCGACGGTGTCACCGTTCCCGGCACAGTCGTTTTCCACAGTGCGACCAGCCGGTCGCGTGCGCTGTCGGCGGCGGCCTGGGTGGCGCCGCGCCCGATCGCCGTACAGATGCCCGATCGGTGGTCGAAGGCCAGGACAGCCGGATAAAGCCGCACCATAAGTTCCGGCCAGGCGCGGCGGCCCTCTATTCGAAACGGCCGCCGCGTCAAACGCTCAAGACGCAGGCCAAGTTCAAAAGAGGCTATGCCGAGCAAGCCTCCCGTGAACGGCGGAAGACCGGCGGGCGTTTCCATCGGCTGCACAAAGCCTGTGGCGTCCCGCAGCATGATTGCGGCGTCACGGGCGTCGTCATGGGCCAAGACGGCCTCGGCCGCAGGCTCCGCCATGAGGTAGCTGTAACGGCCCTGGGGGCCGCCGTCTGAGACAAGCGCCGAGGCTCCGGTGTGTTCGTACCACGACGCCAGGCGCAGGTCGTTTGTATCCGCGTCCAGTGAACACGCGCTGATAAACGGGATGTGAGCCGAAAAGGGCAACATTCACAGCAACTTGATTCGATTGCAAACGCTTGCGGGCGCAAAGTGAGATCAGGAATTAGGCGTGGTTTTCACTATCAGCCGAGCGTGAAAATGTCGCCGCGAAACCTATGGATGGAGGTCCATTGATCCTATTGGAGCGGCTTGCCAAGTGGCAATCCGCTCCATTTTTTATGTAATCTTTTTTGTCGCGATATTTAACCGAAAACCGCTGCGCACTTTTCGGATATCGCTTCAGTCGCCCCTTACCGGAACGGCGGCTCCTCAAAGGCTCTGAGCTTGCGCGAATGCAGGCGCGTGCCGAAGTCGCGCAGGATGCTCACGGTTTCGATACCGATGTCGATATGCTCGCGGATGGCGCGCTCATAAAACAGGTTGGCCTGGCCCGGCAGTTTCAGTTCACCGTGCAAAGGTTTGTCCGATACGCACAACAGCGTGCCGTACGGAACACGGAAGCGATACCCTTGCGCGGCCAGGGTGGCGCTCTCCATATCGATGGCCACCGCGCGCGACAATGAGAAGCGCAAGGAACTGGCCGAATAGCGCAGCTCCCAGTTGCGGTCGTCAGTGGTGACGACCGTGCCGGTCCGCAGGCGCTTCTTCAGGGCGTCGCCGTCTTCTCCGGTGATGCGTACAGCCGCCTGGTTCAGGGCTTGCTGGACTTCGGCGATGGCGGGGATGGGGATTTCCCGTGGCAGCACGTCGTCGAGCACGTGATCGTCGCGCAGGTAGGCGTGGGCCAGCACGTAGTCCCCGATGCTCTGTGAAGGGCGTAAGCCCCCGCAGTGGCCGATCATCAACCAGGCGTGCGGACGCATGACCGCCAGATGATCGGTGATGTTCTTGGCATTGGACGGGCCGACGCCGATATTGACCAGGGTGATGCCCTGACGATCCTTGGCCAGCAGGTGATAGGCCGGCATCTGGTGCTTGCGCCAGGTCGAATTGGCGATCAGTTCCTCAGCGTTGGGCGTATCCTTGGTGACGATGAAATTGCCGCAGCACGACAGGGCCGTATAGGGGCTGTCGGGCTTTTTCAGCTGCTCCAGGGCATAGGTGACGAAGACATCGACATAGCGATTGTAGTTCGTCATCAGGATGTAGCTCTGGGTGTGCTCTGCCGGCGTGCCCGTATAGTGCTTGAGCCGCGCCAGCGAAAAGTCGGTGCGCAGGCCGTCGAACAGGGCCAGTGGCCGATTGCCCTCGGCGTCCGTGAACTCCAGCCCATCGGCGACTTCGTTGCCGATCAGCGCCAGTTCGGTCGCGGGAAAGTGCCGCGCCAGATCGAAGGCCGATACCGCATTAAGGTCCAGGCCGGCGCCGTCCAGCACGTAAGGGTAAGGGATTTCCTGATCCGACAGGCCGACCGACACGTCCGCGCCGTAGTCGGCGATCATAAGGCTCAGTTGCTCCTCGATGTAGGCGCCGTACAAATCCGGCCGGGTGATCGAGGATGAATAGCTGCCCGGCCGCGAGAACCGGGCGAAGGCGCGATTGACCTGCGGATGGCGGTGGGCCGCGGCGATGGCGTCGTCTTCGGCGTCGTGAACGCCGCGCCAGACGACGGTCAGCTTCGGATAACAGTAGCGGCCGGCGTCGCGCATGGCGCGGGCAGGTTTGACACGGCTGGTCAGATAGGCCTGCAGGTCTTCCTGCAGGGCGGCGACCGATCGGTCATAGATTTGCTTGAGCTGTTCGACAGCTTCGGCGGCGGTCAAGGTCTCGACCGGTTGAGACTCGTTCATTTTGGTGGGTTTGTTCATGGCGATACCTAGCACAGCTTGGTCATCGCCGCTATCGGCGCCGTGTGAATTTTTAAGCGGCGCCCATCGGCCGGAGATCGAGCGCCTGGAACAGGTGGGCGTCGCTGCCGCGTTCCGGGTTGGGCGTGGTCAGCAGCTGATTGCCGACGAAGATCGAATTGGCGCCGGCCATGAAGCACAGGGCCTGAAGCTCTTCGCTCATCTCGTTGCGGCCGGCGCTGAGGCGGACCATGGCCTTCGGGCAGACGATGCGCGCCACGGCGACCGTGCGGACGAACTCGATGCCGGAAATGCCGCCTTCCCGTGCGGCTTTCTCACCCAGCGGCGTGCCGGAGACGGCGACCAGGTTGTTGATCGGCAGGCTGTCGGGGTGGTTCGGCAAGGTCGCTAGCTGGTGCAGGAACGACACCCGGTCCTCACGCGCTTCGCCCATGCCGACAATCCCGCCGCAGCAGGTTTTCATGCCGGCATCGGCCACGGCCTTCAGCGTGTCGAGGCGCTCGGCATAGGTCCGGGTGGTGACAACTTGCTCGTAATATTCCGGCGACGTGTCGAGGTTGTGGTTGTAATAGTCGAGCCCCGCATCCTTCAAGGCGGCCGCCTGGTCCGGGCGCAGCATGCCAAGCGTCGCGCAGGTCTCCAGTCCCATGGCCTTGACGCCGCCGATCATCTCGGCAAGCGCCGGCAGGTCGCGGTCCTTGAGCTCGCGCCACGCCGCCCCCATGCAGAAACGCTGGGCGCCGCCGTTCTTTGCGGCCTGGGCGGCGGCCATAACCTGGTCGGCCGGCATAAGTTTGGAAGCCTTCAGCCCCGTGTCGAAATGCGCCGACTGCGAGCAGTAGCCGCAGTTTTCCGCACAGCCGCCGGTCTTGACCGACAGGAGTTGCGACAGCTGGACTTCGCTGGGATCGAAGGATTGGCGATGGACGGTCGCGGCGCGGAATACCAGTTCCATGAAGGGCAGGTCGAACAGGGCGGCGATCTCGGCCTTGGTCCAGTCATGCCTGATCGTGGCAAAGGTCTGTGATGTATCGGCCATGTCTGAACTCCGGATCGGGAGACATGCCTTAGCGACATCGGCGGGTATGGTCAAATGAACCGGATTGTTCTAATGCGCATGAAATAATCAGGGGATCGAAACTTCGCATGACCGCATCCGCCACCAAGCCGCTCAATTCGCCGTTCAAGGTCCTGTTGGCCAGCCTGATCGGGACAACTATCGAATTCTTCGATTTTTACGTTTACGCGACTGCGGCGGTGCTGGTCTTTCCGACTCTGTTCTTCCCGTCCAGTGATGCGACCTCGGCGCTGCTTCAGTCGTTCGCGACCTTTTCGATCGCGTTTTTTGCGCGTCCGATCGGGGCAATGGTCTTTGGTCACTTCGGCGATGTCATCGGACGGAAAGCCACTCTGGTGGCGGCGCTGCTGACCATGGGGATTTCCACCGTCGTCATCGGCCTCCTGCCGCCCTATGCCCAGATCGGCGTTGCGGCGCCGGCGCTGCTGGCGCTTTGCCGGTTCGGCCAGGGTCTGGGACTTGGCGGTGAGTGGGGCGGCGCGGTCCTGCTGGCAACCGAGAATGCCCCCCCGGGCAAAAGGTCGTGGTATGGCATGTTCCCGCAGCTGGGCGCGCCGGTCGGCCTCCTTCTGTCGTCCGGCGCCTTCTGGATCCTGCTGCAAAATATCTCGCAGGAAGACTTTTTGACCTGGGGCTGGCGCGTGCCCTTCCTGGCGTCGATCGCGCTGATCCTGATCGGCCTGTGGGTGCGCTTCTCGATCACTGAAACGCCGGAATTCCAGCAGGCCAAGGAAAAGGAAGAACGCGTCAAGGTGCCGCTGACGCGCATCTTTGCCCGCCATAAGCGCAGCCTTCTGCTCGGCAGCTTTGTCGGTCTGGTGACCTTCGTGCTCTTTTATATCGGCAGCGCCTGGCTTCTGTCATTCAACGTCAAGACCCGTCACATTCCCTTTATCGAGGCGCTGGAAATCCAGCTGGTCGGATCGGTAGCGTTTGGCCTGTTCATCCCGATCTCGGCCAAGCTGGCGGAAAAGTTCGGCCGCCGCCAGGTGCTGATCGCCACGACCGTGCTGATCGGCCTGTTTTCGTTCAGCCTGCCGGTTCTGCTGGCCGGTTCCGACAGCGCCATCTTTGTGTTTTCGGCGCTGGCCATGGCCCTGATGGGCCTGACCTATGGCCTGATCGGCACGGCACTGGCCGCGCCTTTTCCGACCGAGGTGCGCTATACAGGGTCGAGCCTGACCTTCAACTTCGCCGGCATCTTCGGGGCTTCGCTGGCGCCCTATGCCGCAACCTGGCTGTACAGCAATTATGGCGCTGTGTATCCTGCTGTCGGGCAAGGATGAAGTCTAATCATATAAAGATATCTTTATATCTTTATTGCAACGGTAACGACCAGCGGGTATAAGAGCGCAAAACCAATTGCGCGGAACATATCCATGTCAGACTTCATCGTAAAAGACCTCAGCCTTGCCCCGTGGGGCCGCAAGGAGCTGGACATCGCCGAAGGCGAAATGCCGGGGCTGATGGCAACCCGCGCCGAATTCGGCAAGGACCAGCCGCTGAAGGGCGCGCGCATCGCCGGCTCCCTGCACATGACCATCCAGACGGGCGTGCTGATCGAGACGCTTCAGGCGCTGGGCGCCGAGGTCCGCTGGGCGTCGTGCAACATCTTCTCGACCCAGGACCACGCAGCGGCCGCCATTGCCGAACGCGGCACGCCGGTCTTCGCCATCAAGGGTGAAACCCTGGAAGAATACTGGGACTACGCGCACAAGATCTTCGAGTGGCACGATGGTGGCTATCCGAACCTGATCCTGGATGACGGCGGCGATGCGACCCTGCTGTGCGTCCTCGGTCCCAAGGCCGAAAAGGACCCGTCGATCCTCAACAATCCGACCAATGAGGAAGAAGAAGCGCTCTATGCGGTCATGAAGCGCTACCTCAAGGAAAAGCCGGGTTTCTATTCGGCTATCCGCGACGCCATCAAGGGCGTGTCGGAAGAAACCACGACCGGCGTGCACCGCCTTTATGCCATGGCGCAGAAGGGCGACCTGCCTTTCCCGGCGATCAACGTCAATGACAGCGTAACCAAGTCGAAGTTCGACAACCTCTACGGCTGCCGTGAATCGCTGGTCGACGCCATCCGCCGCGCTACCGACGTCATGCTGGCCGGCAAGGTCGCGGTCGTGCTCGGCTATGGCGACGTCGGCAAGGGTTCGGCTGCTTCGCTCCGCAACGGCGGCGCACGTGTCATCGTCACCGAGATCGACCCGATCTGCGCCCTTCAGGCCGCCATGGAGGGCTATGAAGTCCGCACCGTGGAGGAAGTGGCCGCCTATGGCGACATCTTCGTCACCGCGACCGGCAACAAGGACGTGCTGCGCCTGGAACACATGCGCGAAATGAAGCACAACGCCATTGTCTGCAACATTGGCCACTTCGATTCGGAAATCCAGATCGCCGCGCTGCGCAACCTCAAGTGGGACGAGATCAAGCCGCAGGTCCACCACGTCGAATTCGCCGACGGCAAGAAGATCATCGTCCTGTCCGAAGGCCGCCTGGTCAATCTCGGCAACGCCACGGGTCACCCCAGCTTCGTCATGTCGGCCAGCTTCACCAACCAGACCCTGGCGCAGATCGAACTGTGGACCAACGGCAAATCGTATGAAAACAAGGTCTATACGCTGCCGAAGCGTCTCGACGAAAAGGTCGCCCTGCTGCATCTCGAAAAGCTGGGCGCCAGGCTGACGACGCTCAATGCCGAACAGGCCGAATATATCGGCGTGCCGGTCGAAGGCCCGTTCAAGCCGGAACACTATCGGTATTAAGACCCGGACAGTTGGAAACAGAAGCGGGGCCACCGGTGTTGCGCCCCGGTTTTATTTTGACTCCGCCCGGCTAACCCCCCCCCCGGCCGCCAGTTACCCCCATGTCGCCC
>CBIHPL010000067.1:0-10729 GCA_966212005.1 uncultured Asticcacaulis sp. | reverse complement strand
TGGGGCGCGAGTTCGTGCCTGTGATTCAAAAGATCGCAGAGGTCGGAGAGCGTCTGAAGGCGCGTCAAGCCAGCGGTCAAGCTACTGGCATGATTGTTGAAACCCGGAATCCGGTTGCCGAAACGGTGCCAGAGCTATAGATGGGCCATGGGCGAACGCATCTACCTTTATGACTCCACTCTGCGCGACGGTGCGCAGGCGCAAGGCATCGATTTCACGGTAGCCGACAAGCAGGCCATTACCGCCGCGCTTGACGCCTTTGGCATCGACTATATCGAAGGCGGCTGGCCCGGCGCCAACCCGACCGACGACGCGTTTTTTGCGGCCCTGCCGGCTGTGAAGACCGCCAGGATTTCGGCGTTCGGCATGACGCGCCGCGCCGGCCGCTCGGCGTCCAACGACCCGGGCCTGCAGGACCTCTTGGCGGTAAATACGCCGGCTATCTGCCTGGTCGGCAAGAGCTGGGACTGGCAGGTCGAGACCGCGCTCAAGGTCTCCAAGTCCGAAAACCTGCGCATGGTCGGCGAATCCCTGGCGCACGTAAAGGCGCAAGGGCGCGAGGCGGTCTTCGACGCCGAGCACTTCTTCGACGGCTACAAGGCCAACCCCGCCTATGCGCTGGAGGTCCTGAAGGCCGCCCATGAGGCAGGCGCCAGCTGGCTGGTCTTGTGCGACACGAATGGCGGTTCGCTGCCCACAGACGTTCGCCGCATCGTTTCCGAAGTCAAGGCCGCCTTGCCGGACGCCAATCTCGGTATCCACTGCCATAACGACACCGAACAGGCGGTCGCCAACTCGCTGGCTGCGGTCGAAGCCGGCGTGCGCCAGATCCAGGGCACGATCAACGGCATCGGCGAACGCTGCGGCAATGCCAACCTGATCGCCATCATCCCGACCCTGATGCTGAAGATGGGATACGACACCGGCATCAGCGCCGAGCAACTGACCCATATCGGCCAGCTGTCGCGCATGGTCGACGACCGGCTGAACCGCGCGCCCAACCGCTATGCCGCCTATGTCGGCGCTTCGGCCTTTGCGCACAAGGGCGGCCTGCACGTCAGCGCCATGAACAAGGACAGCCGGTCCTACGAGCATATCGATCCGGCCCTGGTCGGCAACAGCCGCCTGATCCTGGTGTCGGACAAGGCCGGCCGCGCCAACATCCTCAGCCGCTTCGAACAGATGGGCATAGAGGTCTCGCCCGACGACGACCGCATCGCCGACCTGGTCAAGGCCGTCAAGGAGCGCGAGGCGCTGGGCTATGCCTATGAAGACGCCAGCGCCAGTTTCGAACTGATGGCGCGCGCGCTTCTGGGCGTGCTGCCGAAATTCTACGACCTGCACAGCTATCGCACGCTCGACGACTGCCGTGTCGACGCCAGGGGCCGGCACAATACGGTGGCCGAAGCGACGGTGAAGCTCAGCGTCGGCGGTGAAACCGTCATGACGGTGGCTGAGGGCAATGGCCCGGTCAATGCGCTGGATGCGGCCCTGCGCAAGGCCCTGCTGCCGCACTATCCGGAACTGGAAGCCATGCACCTGGCGGACTACAAGGTCCGCATCCTGACGCCATCGGAAGCGACGGCGGCGCTGACCCGCGTCATGATCGAGAGTCGCGACGACCAGGGGCATAGCTGGAATACGCTGGGCGTCAGCCACAACATCATCGACGCATCGAACAATGCCCTGTTCGATGCCGTGAGCTATCACCTGCTCAAGCGTGGGGCGAAGGTGAAATAAGCGATATGCCGAAAAGTGTCAGCGGTTTTCGGCTTCAATATCGCGACAAAAAACGGCTTACTTCCCGATGGTTTCGTGCGCTTCCAGACGGGCGCGCAAGCTGTCGATCTCGTGGAAGAAGCGTTTGCGCACCTCGGCGGCGAACGGGTTGTCGCGTTCGATCGACAGAAACAGCTCGTCGGAATCGCCCTGGACCAGACCAATGCCCTGCATCATCAGGTCGTAGGACTTGGTCGTGTGCACACGCGGCAAGGGCTCAAGTCCACTCATCACCTTGGCGATCAGGTGGGTCAGGCCCTGGACGGCGGCCAGCGCCTTGTCGTGTTCTTCCGGCGTGGCTGTCGTCACCTTCAGATCAAGCGTTTCCGAGAAGAAACGGATAATCGGCGTGATCCGGCGCAGGCGCACCGGGCAGACGACGATCTCAAGGTCGTGAATGCCCTTGCGCGCCGATTGCGGGCCGAACAGGGGATGGGTGCACAGGATATAGACGCTTTCCGGCAGCGCGGCCTTCAGCCAGGCGGCAGGCTTTATCTTGACCGAACCAACATCGATGACCAGGGCACGGGGGTGAACGTGCGGCGCGATCTTTTCCGCCAGCGCCTTCAAAGTGCGGATCGGCGTCGCCAGGACTACGATGCGGCAGGCAGCGGCCTCTTCCAGGCTGCACAGGGTGACATTGTGCCGGTGCGCAAAGGCGCGTGCTTCCGGTGAAGGATCGCAGGCATAGATGTCGAAATAGGGCGCCAGGTGCTTGACGATAAGGCGGCCGAATGCCCCCAGACCGAAGAGACCGAGCTTATGTACTGTCTTGCCCACGAAAGCCGTCGCGCTGCTTGCCAAACTGAAACAGCGCCCGTAACACACTCGAACGGGTGTGGCGAGGTAAAACGTGCCGCGCGTGCAATTTACAGCTGATTTTCACGAATTTGCATGGTTCTATTGCGGTTGAAACGATCTTCGCGCAATAATTGACCCCGAAACGGCTACCAGCCGAAACGTTTTTTCTTGTCGCCCTTACCTTTTCCGTCCTTGCCCTTTTCGTCCTTCGGGGCTTCCAGCGCAATTTGCAACGGTGTCTTGGGCAGTTCGTCGGCTGTCAGAAAGCCGTCGGCATTCTTGTCGAGTATTTCGAAACGCTGGTTGGTCGCGGTCATCCATTCGGCGCCCGAGACGCGGAAATCGATATTGCCGTCGGCGCCGCGGACCGGCTGAGGCTCGTTGATAAGGCCGTACTGCGCCGCACCCTGCAGCGACTTTTGATAACGACCCCTGGTCGGGTCCTGGTCGACCCCCATTTCCGGATCGTGCTGGGCGCGATAGTTCTTGGGCTGGCTGACGCGGGGATCGAGGCGGGTGATTTCCGGCACGAGCTTGCTCTCGTAAACCGTGTTCTCCGGCGAGTTGATGTAGCCGTCCTTGCTGGTGTCGAGTTTGAGGAAAAACGCCTTGGCGTCGTTGTCGAATTCCTCGTGACTGATTTTGCCGTCCTTGTCGGCGTCGGCGGCTGCGAACCATGCGGCGACCGGATAGGGCTTGTCGGCCGTGGCCCGGAAGGGCTGGCCCGAAGGCGATGTGAAGATCTGGCTGTTGACGCTGGTGACGATCTGCGCGCCGGCGGTGCCGGCGAGGCCAAAACCGATCAGGGTGGCAATGGCGATCAGGGACGTCCGGAGCGGGTGGGGCATGGTACGATCTCGCGCTAACTCAGTGACCAAAGCGTTATGCAGGCTTTATGGTCAATTTGGGGCTTGTTTGTTGAGTAGCCGCAATCATTGTTTCAGGCAAGCAGATGCAAAAAAGGCGGGTCGCCGGACCCGCCTTTATATCCTCAGGAAAACGTGTCGGCGACACTCGTTGCGCCCGACGGCGGACCGTATTTATTTGGCCCCTTCGTGCTCTCCAGGCAGGTGAATACGAGAAGTATAATGCTGCCAAACGGAACAAGGACAATCAAAATCCACCACGCACTGCGATCAGTGTCGTGCAGACGCCGGAACAACAGGCCAAGGCCCGGCAAGAGGGTGCCGAGCCCAATAACGAGATACAGCAGACCGCCAATGCCAGCGATGGAGTCGTTTCCGCTGGCGATTAAAATGATTGGAATGAGCAGCAGGAGGATCTGGAAAAGAGCAAACCACCAGTATTCGGACCGCGTGGCGCGGCCGTCGAACTTGGCGTAGTTCTTAAACGCGCTTTTGACGGCTTCAGGGAAAGTCATTGGGTAACCTATAGATGGAGGGGAAGGGTTACGCGCACAGGTATTCTGTTTTGGTTTTGGCGCATCCCGTTCAGGGCGCGCTGTTAAGACTTTGGGCGACAAAGTCCTAACAGAGTATGCACGAATTTCCGAAACCGGAAAGGGGCGGTAACCCGGTGTTATTTTGCCGCCTTGAGCGTCGGGCTGTCGAGATCGAGGGCGGTGACCGGAATGACTTCGGCCTTCGGCAGGGCGGCGGCAATGGCGTCGCCCATCTTGGAACGGTCGCCGACGATGATGACGCTGGCCTTGGCCGGATCCAGCACGGTGCCGGCAAAGGCGGAAACCTGCGCCGGGGTCACCGCGGTGATCTTGGCCGTATAGCTTTGGATCTCCTTCAGATCGACCTTGTAGAATGACAGGTCGCCCAGTATCCCCGCCAGCCCTTCGGCGGTGCCCAGGTTGCGGCCATAATTGCCGATCAGCGTCGATTTCCGCGCGGTCAGTTCGTCGCCAGGCACCGGTGTCGTGGCCAGGCGCGTCAGTTCCGAGCGGATCAATCCCACCACTTCGGCCGCCGACTCGTTCTTGGTCTGGGCCGACGCGGTAAAGCCGCCGGTCGTCAGGCGCGGCGACAGCGACGCGCTGGCGCCATAGCTCAGGCCACGCTTGATGCGGATTTCCTGGTTGAGGCGTGCCGAATAGCCGCCGCCCAGGACCGTCGACGTGACGATGCCGGGATAATAGTTGGGGTCGTTACGGGCAATGGTCGTCTTGGCGAGCATGACAGCGCTCTGGCCTGTGCCGGGCAGGTCGACGATGACGTCGCGCGCTGCGCCTGACGGCGTGACGGCCGGAGCGGTCAGGGTCTGGCCGGCCGGACTTGCCCAGCCGCCGAATGCGGTTTTCGCGAGGGCAAAGCCCTCCTCTGGCGTGATGTCGCCCGTCAGGACCAGTACGGCATTGTCCGGCCGCCAGGCGCCCTTGTGCGCGCTGCTGAGATCGTCACGGGTTATCTTCGGCAGGGAGTTCGGCGTACCACTGGCGACGTGGCCCATGGCGGTGCCGGCATAGATGACGGGGGCCGTAACGTAGCCGGCCAGGGACCCAGGCTGCTGGAAGTTGACCTTCAGGCCGTCGAGCGTCTGGGTGCGGACGCGGTCGATCTCCTCCTCGGCAAAGGCAGGATTTTGCGCGACGTCGGCCAGGATGGCGAGCGCGGGCTTGAGATTGCTCTTTACGACCGTCAGTTTGAGCGATGACTGTTCCCAGTCCGAACCGGACGTGATGGAGGTGCCGAGCGATTCCGTCTGGGCGGCGATGTCCTGGGCCGACCGTGTGGCGGTGCCTTCGGTGATCACGTCCGACATCAGGCTCAACGCGCCGGCCTTGCCGGACGGATCCGACGACGCCCCGGCGCGCGCGATGAGCTTGACCGCGACCAACGGCAGGTCGGAACTCTTGGCAACGACAATCTTCAGGCCATTGGGCAGGGTCGTTTCGGCCGGAGCGGGCAGGGCTGGGTCGACCGGCTTGCCGAGCGGCGGCAGGGCTTCGCGCTGGCCTTCGGGGCGCAGGCTCACGACATCGCCGGTGAACTTGACGCTGGCGACCTTGGGAATGTCGGGCGTAGCCGGGGCTTCCCCTGCCGGCCGCTCCGATTCCGCCAGGTAGCGGATGGTCAGGGCGCGGTCGTCGCGCAGGTATTTCTTCGCCGCCGCCTGAACGTCTGCGGCGGTGACGGCCTGGAGGTCGGCAATGGCGCTGTTGGCCTTGGCGGCGTCGCCTTCGGTCAGCAGGGCATAGCCGAGCGCAAAGGCGCGGTCATCGATCGCTTCCCGCGACGCCACGGCGGCGGCGATCAGTTCGGTCTTGGCCTCGTTAAGTTCAGCGGCGCTGACCGGTTCATTGCGTACGCGGGCGATTTCGGCCTTCAGCAGGGGCTCGACCTCGTCCAGCGTCTTGCCGTCGGACAGGATGGCGCCGGCATAGACCAGGCCCGGCTGTGCCGGCAGGTCGGCGGTCGAGAAGATTTCGGCGGCGACCTGCTTGTCGTAGACCAGGCTGTTATAGAGACGCGACGACTTGCCCGACGACAGGATGGCGTTCAGCACCGACGTCGCGGCCGCGTCCTTGTCCGACGCCTTGGGCCCGAGCCAGGTAACGACGAAGGCGGGCAAGGGCACGTTCGGACCATAGGTGGTGACGGTCTTCGATCCCGTGCGCTGCGGCTCGGTGGTATAGGTGCGTGGCGTTTGCGGCCCGGCGTTCTGGATCGGCGCCAGATATTTGTCGACCCAGGCATTGAATTGGGCTTCATCGAAATTGCCGACGACGATCAGGGCGGCGTTGTCCGGCCGGTAGAACTTCTGGTGGAAGGCACGGACGTCGTCGATGGTCGCGGCGTCCAGCTCCTCTATCGAGCCGATGCCCGGTCGCTTGTACGGGTGGGCGGCGTAGGAATATTGCGGAATATAGAGGCCGAACAGGCGGCCATAGGGCGAGGCGAGGATGCGCTGGCGCAGTTCTTCCTTCACCACGTCGCGTTCCGACTTGAAGATGGCGTCGTCGACGACCAGCGCGCCCAGGCGCTGGCTTTCGGCCCAGATTAGGCGTTCCAGGCTGGCCGACGGCACGACCTCGTAATAGTTGGTGAAGTCATCATAGGTCGAGGCGTTGTTGAAGCCGCCGACGTCTTCAGTCAGCCGGTCCAGCGTTTCCGACGGCATGTCGCGCGTCGCCTTGAACATCATGTGTTCGAACAGGTGCGCGAAACCGGAGCGGCCGTGGGGATCGTCCTTCGAACCGACATTGTACCAGACCTGCACTGTGACATTCGGCGTGGTCGTGTCGCGCGACCAGTAGACCTTCATCCCGTTCTTGAGGGTCCGCGTCTTGTAGGCGATCGGCGGAACGGTGATCTGGGCGTCGGTCTTCGGCGCGGCGTGCGCCATGGGGGCGGTCATGAGCGCGGCGACGACCGCGAGGCTTGCGCGGGTCAGAAGGGTCTTGCGGGAAAGGATCATGGCGGGTGCGCCCCTGGAAAGGTCGGGAAGTAATCCCGGAAACTATTTCACAAGGCGCCCCGCCGGAAAAGTTACAAGAAAGTCATGAAACTTCGGCCAGGGCCGGCGGAACGCGCAGTTCGCCTTCGTCATGGCCGTCCCAGTATTTGACGCTGGAGGCCCGGACATGAATCAGGACCAGACCCGGGGTGTCGAGCCCGTCCTTGAACCAGACCTCGATATCCTTGTCCCAGTGCTTTTCCATTTCGGCGCGGTTGGTGACCAGTTCGGCTTCGCCCATTACCGACAGGAAGACGGGCTTTTGCATAAGACCCGGTTCCTTGGAAAACGAAATATTGACCTGCGGGTTCGACGCAACATCCTGGGCGGCAGAGGACGAACCGTCCGCGAAGAACCAGTTGTCGCCGTTCCAGTCGACATTCTTGTTATTGCTCATCGGCCGCGATTCAAGCCCGCCGCTGGGAGAGCGCGTCGTCAGCACGCAGATGTCGATATCGCGCATGCGCCTGGCGACATCCTGAAGGGAAAGTTTGCTCATCGATGCCTCCCTACCTCGACACGAACTTGGCGAAGCGGCTGGTCTTGCCGCCGGCCGTTTCGTCCTGGGCCAGAAGGGCCAGCTTGTTGTCGTCGAATATCCGGAAAAATTCGTCCCAGCCGATCTCGGTGAGATTGTCTTCCTTGTCGCCGAAGTCGAAGCGCAGGATTCCGCCTTCGCCGCCGGTATCGACCTTGGATGGCCGGCCGCCGCGGTCCTCGGCCCATTGCCGGATTTCGTCGTGGTCGATGATTTTCTCTGCCGTGGACATGACTGCCTCCATGATTGCGTTCATGCGTGAAGCAGGCACGGTGGGGCATGACCGCTAATGGTTAAATCGGCGGCGGGCAGGTTGTGGGTAAAAAGCCGGTAAGGCTACTTGCGTTCGCTGCTGAAAAACTCGCGGCGAACCGAGGTCCAGATATATTCCAGGACAAGGAAATAGAAGACGGTCTTGACCAGCTTGAATGTCGCCCAGTCGGTGAAATATTCAAGCCCGATGGCGACCCAGAGCGTCAGCATCATGACGTAGGCTGCCACCAGCAGCTTCTTCGGCATAATCAGCTTTTCAGATAAAGACATAAAACGCGTCCCAAATACAAAAATGACCGCCGGCACGCTACGCCATGGCGGTTTCACAACCGTTAACATTTACGGCCGGCTTATAAAAGTAACGATTTGTCCAGGGCAGAAACGAAAAGAGAGCGGACCCGTCTGGTCCGCCCTCCTTTGCCTGTCAGCGATTTTCGGGTTATTTCTAAAAAATCAGAAATAAAGATCGTCCAGCCCGGCCTCGAATGTCGAGGTCAGTTCCTCATGGCCAAGCGGCGCGGCCAGGGCTGCGGCCGTGAAACGGTTGAGCGCTTCCGGGAAGGCGATAACCCGCCGGTCGAGCGCGACCAGATTGGCGCGAACGAAGAAGCCCAGAACGCCTACCTGGTAATCCTCGCGTGACAACATGCGCAGGGCAATCAGTTCGATGATGTCGAGCGCTACGGCTTCGCCGCCTTCGGCGCCGGTCTCGAAATTGACGAGATAGGCGGCCAGTTGCGCCTTGACGAGATTGGAACTGCATTCGACGAACATGGCAGGCCTCCGTGGCTGTATTCTGTACCAAGCTTATGCCTGCCTCTGTAAGACGACAGCACTATGTGGCGGGATCGGCGACAAGAAGTCGATGAGGCAGTCCGTCCCACTGAAAACTTACGTGCACGGCAGGTCCGGCAAACGGTCGCGTAACCATTTGCGATTACAGTCCGTCCGAGTATGCGTGAGACCAACCCATGTCCCAGTCCCAAACCACAGATCCAAGCAGCCATTTTTCCGGGGCGCGGCGCCCGACCTCCCTGGCCGGATTACGGGTCCTTGTCGCCGAGGACCAGGAGATGGTGAGCGACCTCATCACCATCCTGCTGTTGCGTGAAAAAGCGGTGGTGACGGCTGTCCGTGACGGCGCTGAAGCGCTCAGGGCGCTGGAAACACAGACCTTCGACGTCGTGCTGATGGACATGAACATGCCGGTCATGAGCGGCTTCGAAGCCACGCGCCGCATCCGGCATTCGGGGCTTGCAACCGCGGACGTGCCGATTCTCGCACTGACGGCCAATGTCCAGAAGGCCGAGATCGCCCAGTGCCAGCGTGCGGGGATGGATGGTCATATCGCCAAGCCATTTACCAGCGACGTCCTGGTCTCGGCCATCGCCAACGCCGTGGCCGGGCGCTGATCAGGATGTAATGTAGGCAGCCTGGAAATGCATGCCGTCGGGCTGCGGCCAGTTGCCGCCCCACGCCCAGCCTTCCTTGCGAAACGCATCGATGACGTAGCGGTTTTCCGGCAGGGCCAGGAAGGGCGTGTCATCACCCAGGGCGTTGCGGACCGGATCGAAATCGACCGCGCAGCCATAGGCATGGGCCGACAGGCCGGCATTGCTTCGGTTTTGCCGGAAGTTGTAGCCGCCGCCCACCTGTGACAAGCCGATGCGGTCGATCTCCTTCTGGTCCTGGCCGGCCTGCGTCCAGATGGCGCTCAAGGCGCGCTCAAGCGACGGCGCGGCATTTTTGTGGACCTGAAGCGCGCGGATCGGAAGCTTGCCGTTCCAGGCGGCCTTAGCCTTCCACGGCAGCTTGACCATGACCAGGTTTTCGTCTTCCCACTTCGGATCGGCCATGGTCTTGCCGTTTACTGTCATGGCGGGGTTGCCGTACGTGGTGCGGCAGTCGGCCCAGTGCGGCCATTTCACTGTTTCCGGAATTTTGACGGTTTCGAACAGGTGCCTGGCGGCGCCAAGGCTCACCGTGTCAAACGATGTACCGACACAGGCCGACAGGACGGTCAGCGCGACGCCGAACGCGAGCAGTTTGAATGCTGTGAAATCTTGCATGGAATGCGGCGGCCGACCCGCCGGTTTACGCGGTTACTGTGGAGATGCCGGCTGAACGCTGGTCCGGATCTTATAGCCGGCGATCATGTTTCCATTATGTGTGAACTGTGGCGGAATGCCGCCTGCGCGTTCCCTTTCCGGCGGGCGTCGACAGAGAATTATGATGCGGACGCGCTGGCGCTTGCCGCGACCGATCCCGCCGTTTCGCTCACCCTGACCGCGGAATTGATCAGGACCTGTTCGGCCAGCATCTGGCCGTCCCAGCCGCCCTGGACCTTTTCCTTGCGGATCTTGCCGTGGAGAATGGCGCGCACCACGTCCATGCCTTCGATGACGTAACCGAAGGCGGCATAGCCCTGGTTGTCCCCCTTGGGGTCGCGACCGGCGTCCATATAGGTCATGTCGCCGACGCAGATGACGAATTCATTGGTGGCGGTGTTGAGGTCGTAGCGGCCCATGGAAATGGCGCCATTGGTATGGGTGAGGCCGGTTTTGCTGGTCGGTTCGTGCTGAATCGGCGGGTATTTCAATCCGACGGCGGAGGCCTGGATAAAGCCGGAACCCTGGTAGCCCTTCATCGCGCGCCAGAAATAGGCGCCGTCCAGTTTCTTGGCGTCGAGATACCGCAGGAAGTTGGCGGTGGTGATCGGCGCCTTCTTGTTCTCGAGCCGGATGACGATCGGTCCCTTGGCTGTTTCGATGCGCACCGTCACGGTTTCCGGCGGGGGAGGGGGCGTCAGCGGGATTTCCTCAATCTGTTCGCCGATCAGCGGCGGATCGAGATTGATGATCTGGGTCGCTTCGAGCCCGTTGATCAGGATGTAGCCGATAACACCGTGGATCG
>CBIHPL010000066.1:0-10815 GCA_966212005.1 uncultured Asticcacaulis sp. | reverse complement strand
GACACGGTTATCACCTATGCCGGCGCACCGCATTCCTTCACCGGCATGACGCTGTTCTGGTGCGGCATGGTCGGTCTGGCCGTGACGGCGGGCTTCATTGTCGTGACGGAATATTACACCGGCACCGGCAAGCGCCCGGTCGTGTCGATCGCCCAGGCGTCCGTTACCGGCCACGGCACGAACGTGATTCAGGGGTTGGCCGTTTCGATGGAATCGACGGCGGTTCCTGCGCTGATCATCGTCGCCGGCATTGTCGGCTGTTACCTGCTGGCGGGCCTGTTCGGCATCGCTATCGCCACCACCACCATGCTGGCCCTGGCCGGTATGATCGTCGCGCTGGACGCCTTTGGTCCGGTCACCGACAATGCCGGCGGTATCGCCGAAATGTCGGGCCTGCCCAGCGAAGTTCGTCACACCACCGACGCGCTTGACGCTGTCGGCAACACGACCAAGGCCGTTACCAAGGGCTATGCCATCGGTTCGGCCGGCCTGGGCGCCCTGGTGCTGTTCGCCGCCTACACGTCCGACCTGAAGTACTTTGCCGACCATGCTCAGGCCGGCAGCATGTTCGACGGCATGGGGGCCCTGACCTTCTCGCTGTCGAGCCCGTGGGTTGTGAGCGGCCTGTTGATCGGCGGCCTAGTGCCCTACCTGTTCGGCGGCATGGGCATGACCGCCGTCGGCCGTGCGGCGCAAGCCGTGGTCGAGGAGGTCCGCCGCCAGTTCCGCGAAGACAAGGGTATCATGGCCGGTACCTCCAAGCCGAACTACGGCCGCGCCGTCGACATGCTGACCAAGGCCGCGATCCGGGAAATGATCATCCCGTCACTGCTTCCAGTTCTGTCGCCGGTCGTCCTGTTCGCCGTCGTCTACTACATCGGCGGTACGGTTGAAGCCTTCGAGGCTCTGGGCGCCATGCTGCTCGGCGTCATCGTCACCGGTATTTTCGTCGCCATATCGATGACCTCGGGCGGCGGCGCGTGGGACAACGCCAAGAAGTCCTTCGAAGACGGTTTCGTCGACAAGGACGGTGTCAAGCACCTGAAGGGGTCCGATGCGCACAAGGCGTCGGTCACCGGCGATACGGTCGGCGATCCCTATAAGGATACGGCCGGCCCTGCGATCAACCCGATGATCAAGATCACCAACATCGTCGCTCTGCTGATGCTGGCGGTCCTGGCCGGCGGTCACTGATTATACGGCTCAGACGACTCAAGAAGCCCCGCGAGCGATCGCGGGGTTTTTTCATTATGGCTGGCGAAGGAAGTGAATCCACAGATGCACACAAATGGATGCGCTGCCGCGCATCTGCGCAGATGATCCGCGCATGGTGGAAGCTGTCGCACGAGATGAAGGGCTTCGACAGCGCAGAGCACTGTCGGTGATTTTCCGATTTAAGCCTTTGATCGTCACTTTGCTCGGATCATCTGTGTTGATGCGCCCGATTGGGCGCGTCCATCTGTGTGCATCTGTGGATTCCCTTTTTCGTAGACGACACGCGCAACCCCGGAAACAAAAAAGCCCCGGATGGTTCCGGGGCTTTTTCTGAAACTGTGTAGAGCAACCGCTATTCGCGGCGGCGCTGGCGGCCGGGATCGGTATCGCGGCTGTTGTCGATGCGCTGCTGGCCGACAGTGCCGAGTATCTGTTCAAGCGCGGTCAGCGAACGGCCACGGGTCGGGGTCTTTTCCGGGGTCGGCGTCAGGTTGCGGCCATCGGCCAGGGTCAGCGTCTTTACGGCCGTGACCGTTTTGGCGTCCTTGTCGAACTTGACGACCGTGACATTGCGCGACGTTACCTTGGGCTGCTTGTAGGTCATCTTCATCGACACCTGGTCGATATAGTACCATTCGGACGGGTCGTAGAGGGAGGTCTGCGACGGCGTACCCAGCTTGTCGAGCACAGAGGCTTCGGTATCGCCCACGGCGATATCGGTGGCCGGGTTGGCGTCGTATTGCAGATAGCCGGTCTGCTTCAGCGTCGGCGCACAGGCCGACATCATCAGCATGGCGCCCAGGGCACCAAGGGACACAACAGACTTGAGTGCAAAAGCGTGCAGACGCGGAGCCATGAAAATCCTTCAGCGTGGCGCGAAACCCGTTTGACCTATAACGAAATAGGGCTTACGGCAAGGGTAAGGCCGAAAGAAGGCCTGTTACAAGGTATTTTTTCGCAGGCTTGCCACAGACTTGGTCCAAGACTTGGCGACAGCCGCGGGGACGCCAGCATGCAGTTCAATCTCGATCGCCTCAAAACCTTTTTCCAGCCCCGGGCCGTTACACGCACAGGGGAAAAGCTTTACGCGTCGTGCGTATCGCAATCGCGTCTGCCGGTATTTTACCTCGACTACGCGATTGAAGACGCCATAGGCGCGCGCTTTGAATTGCTGACGTTTCATGTCGGCATGGTTATACACGTACTGAAGGCCGTGCCGTCCGGGGATGGCCGCCATGAGCAGGCGCGGGACACGGCCCAGGCCCTGTTTGATGCCTTTATTCTCGCGTTGGACAGTACGCTTCGCGAGCAGGGGACGGGCGACCTCAGCGTGCCGAAGAAGATGAAGCCGCTGACGCAGGTCATCTATACGCGCATGAAACACTGGGAAGAGCTTTGGGCAGCCTCCGCAGGCCGTGAAGCACAGGCTGGCTATGCAGCGCGTACGATCTTCGCGGGTGTCGGCTTCGACGGCGAAGTCGAGGAGAGTGGAGACAGCGGCGTGCCGGCCGCGGCCCTGACCTTTGCGGACTACATCAAAGACACGCGTGCCGCCTTGTCGGTCGACGATATCCTGGCGGGGCGGATCGGCTGGCCGGAACCGCGGCCCCTTGAGACGGCTGGGCAGACCATTGAGTCCGTCGACGCCGAACACATCGCCTGAGAGAGACAGTTATGAGTGATTCCCATTCGGATGAGAGCCTGTGGACGCACACGGTGCGGTTTGACGCGGCACGGCGTGGACTTGTGCTCGACCTGACGGCCGATGAGGCGACACGGGCGAAAATCGCCGAATCATTCGGCATGGTTTCGCTGAACGCACTGACGGTCCGCGCCGAGACGCGCGCCCTGCCGGGGATCAAGCCGGTGGTGCGCGTGCGCGTCACGCTGGATGGTGACGTCACCCAGGAGTGCGGGGTCAGTCTGGAGCCCTTCAGCCATCCGATCGCCAGCGAGATCGAGATCGATGTCATTCAGGCGGCCGATGTGACGGACGAAGTTGCGCCGGTCGGCGAAAACGAACTGCGGCTGGATGACCTCGATGAACCTGATGTCGTCGGCAACGGCCAGATCGACATCGGCCAGTATGCTATAGAGGCGTTGGGCGAAGCCTATGATCCCTTTGCGCGCAAGCCGGGCGTGGTGTTCGAAGAACCGGAAGCCGAGCCGGAGCCGTCGCCGTTCGCAGTTCTCGCCAGGCTGAAGCGCGAGGAATGAACTGAATTTTTGTTTGTCGCATTTCCTGACGGCGAACCGGGGCCACTTCGCCTGGAAATGCTTTGCTTCGCAAACTGAGGCTTGCATGCTTGCGAACAAACGTTATTTTCGCCTCAATCGCCGGCCTGTCTTCACCCTCGGACAGTGCGCGGAAACGCTGTACAGGGTTTGCCAGTTTTACGGGGTTTGTATCCGTTCGTGTCGACACTAGTAGAAACGCCGTTGGACCCGTCGCCGAAGAGCGCTCCTGAGAACGCCCTGGTGATTGCTATTGACGCCATGGGGGGCGATCATGGTCCTTCGGTGACCGTGGCGGGTGCCGCCATTGCCCTGAAAACCAATGGCCGGCTGTTCTTCCAGCTTCATGGCGACAGTGCCACGATTGAAATGGAACTGGGCAAGCACCCGGATCTCAAGGCGCGCAGCGTCGTGCGCCACACCGATCAGTCCATCGCCATGGACGAAAAGCCGGCTCAGGCGATCCGCCGCCGCAATACGAGCCTGGCCAATGCCATCCACGCCGTGAAGTCGGGCGAGGCGGCTGCCGTCATCTCCGCCGGCAATACCGGCGCGCTGATGGCTCTGTCCAAAATGATTCTCAAAATGCTGACCCACGACCTGGAGCGGCCGGCCATCGGTTGCTCGTGGCCGAACCAGCATGGCTTCGGTACCGTCCTCGACGTCGGCGCCAATGTGACATCGGACGCCCGCCAGCTGATCGAATTCGCATTGATGGGCGCGGCATTCCACCGTGCGGTTCGCGGCGTCGACAAGCCGTCGATCGGTCTTTTGAATGTGGGCTCCGAAGATCTCAAAGGGCACGACGAGGTCCGCGAAGCGCACCGCCTGCTGCGCGCCAATGCCTTCGGTCTCAACTACCACGGTTTTGTCGAAGGCACCGACCTGTGCGAGGGCACAACCGATGTCGTCGTGACCGATGGCTTTACCGGCAATATCGCGCTCAAAACGGCCGAGGGCGCCGCACGCTTCATGCAGGATATGCTGAGAACGGCATTTAAGTCGTCGCCGCTGGCGATGATCGGCGGCATGCTGGCCAAACCGGCCCTGAAAAAGACGTTAAGCCGTATAGATCCCGGTGAGGCGAATGGCGGTCCCTTGCTGGGACTAAACGGAATCGTCATCAAGAGCCACGGCGGCGCCGATGCGCGCTCGTTCGCCAATGCGGTGAAGGTAGGTGTGTCGCTCGCCGCCAGCAATTACCAGCAGGACCTGGCCATATCCCTGGCCAGGCTTACGGATAATCTCGCCGCCGCGCAGGCGGCAACCGATGCCGGCCTTGCGGAAAGTGCTCCGGCGACAGATATCAAAGGTCTCGCCCTGACGGCGGACAACAAGGTTTCGTAACACATGCGCGTTTTGAGATCCGCCGTGACCGGTGTCGGCGGCTACCTGCCTCCCAGGATTATGACGAACCACGATATGGCTCAGATCGTGGAGACGTCCGATGAGTGGATCGTCGAGCGGACAGGCATTCGTCAGCGTCACGTCATTGAAGACGGCGGCAAGACGTCCGATCTGGCGGTCGAAGCCGCGAAAGTTGCCCTGGCGGCGGCAGGCAAGACGCCGGCCGATGTCGATATGATCGTCGTGGCGACGACGACACCCGACATGCCGTTCCCTTCGACGGCATCGATCGTTCAGCAGAAGCTGGGTGTCGCACCGTGTCCGGCGTTCGACGTGCAGGCTGTGTGCTCGGGTTTCGTCTATGCACTTGGCGTCGCCGACGGCTTCGTGGCGCGCGGCATGAGCCGTTGTGTGCTGGTGATCGGCGCGGAAGCCATGTCGCGCCTGTTGGATTACACGGACCGCGGGACCTGCATCCTGTTCGGCGATGGCGCGGGCGCCGTGGTGCTTGAGCCGATCGAAGGTGAGGGCGGCAATGCCGATACCGGCATTCTCGGTTTCGACCTGCGCTGCGACGGCACCAAGACGGACCTTCTCTACGTCGATGGCGGCATGTTCGAAGCCGACAACCGCATCGGCAAGATCCGCATGCAGGGCAACCAGGTCTTCAAGCACGCGGTACATAAGATTGCCCAAGCCATTGAAGCAGCAGTCGAAAAATCGAATCTGACGATAGGGGACATCGACTGGTTCATCCCGCACCAGGCCAATCAACGCATCCTGAATGGCGTGGCCGAACGCCTGGGGCTGGATGAGCATAAGGTGATATCGACCGTCGCCTTTCACGCCAACACTTCTGCTGCCTCGATCCCGCTGGCCTGGTACGAAGGCGTCAGGGATGGGCGGATCAAGCCGGGTGACGTCGTCCTGATCGAGGCCCTGGGCGGCGGCCTGACCTGGGGCGCGGCGGCGATACGGCTGTAGCTGATAAGGTTACGGTTCCGATCTGTGGGGCAGGTCTCTGATTTCCCTTGGTTTCGCCGTAGCGCTGTGTGATGTGGGATGTTTTCCCCAGTCCGATGTTTTCTGTGACCATTTGGCCTTAAGCCTTTGACCAAGGCGGGAAATTGCGCCATTGTGCCCTTACTGGGACATGGTGACTCATTGGCGACTCATGTTATGCCTGTCCTGCCTTTTGTTTTTTCGCGCTTGTTTGAGAGCGCCTCAGATGCCGAATTAGAATAAGCCGGAGCTGACTATGAAAACGCAAACCCTGACGCGCGCTGAACTGTTCGAAGACGTTCACAACGAGCTGGGTCTGCCGCGCCAGGAATGCGCGGCGATCGTCGAGCGGACGCTGGACCTGGTGGTTGAGGCGCTGGAACGTGGCGAGATGGTCAAGCTGTCCGGCTTCGGCGTCTTCCAGGTGCGCGACAAGAACGCGCGTATCGGCCGCAATCCGAAGACCGGAAAGCCTGCCGCCATCGATCCGCGCAAGGTGATCTCATTCCGCGCTTCGCAGATCATGAAGGCCCGCGTCGACGCTGGCACTCACGAGTAATCCCCAAAAACCCTGAGAGTTAGTGCGGGACAGTCGTGAGCAAGGGCCCTTTAGCCTTAAGAACCATATCCGAAACCGCCGACCAGCTCGGCGTGCAGCAACACGTGCTGCGTTTCTGGGAAACCAAGTTTCCTTTTATCCGCCCGACAAAGCGCGCCGGCGGTCGTCGGTTCTACCGTCCCCAGGACATCGATATGCTGATGGGGGTCAAGACGCTGCTGTATGATCGCGGATATACCATCCGTGGCGTTCAGAAGCTGTTCAAGGACGAGGGCCAGAAGGCGATTCTCGGCGCCAATGCGGCGGCTATGGGTGATGCCTCGGTGGCAACCGAATCCGGCCTTGTCATGGTGGCGGACGTCGATGAGGCGGTGGCGGAAGCCGGTGGCACGGCCTATGCCTTTACGCCCGCCGATCTGGCGTCGATGCAGAAGATGTCCCAGGAAACGCGTGACAAGTTCCTCAATATCGCCAAGGCCCTGGAAGAGGCGCAGGAAACCCTGGGGCGTCAGCTTGGCCGCAATGGCCGCGGCGTCAATCGCGGCAAGTTTTCCTGATTCAATCCCCGTTATCCGGTTGTGGTGGAAAATTCCCGGAAAAGCTTATCCGGGGATTGCGGGGGCCGGGTTTCACCTCTATAAGCCGCATCCTTGCCGGTAACGGAACCGTGTCTGGTGAGACAATGACGGAGCGTGGCGCAGCCTGGTAGCGCACTTGACTGGGGGTCAAGGGGTCGCAGGTTCGAATCCTGTCGCTCCGACCATTTGAAAATAAAAAGGCCGGACCTGTTGCAGGCCCGGCCTTTTTGTTCAGCCTTGGAGCGATATGGCGAAATGAAGTTCGGCGTAGTCAAGCCACCACGCGCTCTTCAGCATATCGCGTCTGCCGCCGGATTTATTTCGGCGCGGCACCCTTGGCCGCCGCGGCGCGGATTTCCGTCTGCATCTTGGCAACCTCTTCCGACCATTGATAACGCAAGGCCACGGTCAGCGAATCGTCCGCGCCGGCAATATCGCCCTTGAACAGCAGGCCTATGCCGCGAGAGGCGTAGAACTTGGCGCGGTCCTGGTCCGTCAGGTCGTAGGTGGCTGTCAAAACCTTGTCTGTAAACGCAACGACCTGGTCGAACCTCTGAAGCTGCATCAGCGTCGCCAGATATTCGGATTGCAAGGCGTGGTCGTGGGGGTAGAGGGCAAGCCCTTTGCCGAAAGCCGAAAGCGCGCCTTCGAAATCGGCCTGCTCATACTTGATCCAGCCGACGGTATAGGCCAGCGCGCTGTGGTTCAGGTCGGGTTGCTTGACGAGCGGAAGGGTGGCCGGAAGGCCGGTATCGATACCGCGGGCACGCAGCGTGCTCAACTGAAAGAACTGATAGTTGGTATAGGCGTTGATGTGTGTTCCGCCGCCACAGGTTTCCGGACGGATTTCATAGGGCAGGAGACCGTTGAACTGGATCTGTAGCGCGGGAAGAATAGCAGCCTGACCCGCCTTGTCACCCGCGGACATCGCCTTGTAGGCGGCGGCCAGGTTGGGAGCCAGGGCCTGGGATTGGGTGAAATAGGCTTCGCAGATCGGCGCGCCGGCGGCGCTGTCGACGGCCGCAATGCTGGCGACGGTGCGGTCGGCGGAGAAGACGCCCTCGGCAACGGATTGATCGGATGCCGAAGCGATCTTGCCGGCCGGGCTGGACGCAGGCTGCGATCTGGCCGCGGTAGCGGGAGCGCCGGTTTTCATGGCGTCGAGCTGATGCAGCGCCATCGAGGTTGCCAGACCGTGCGGGCGCGGTGTCTGGAGCGCTGTCTCGGACGATTTTTGCATCAGGTCCGGCAGGGTGCCGGCCATGGCCGTGGATGCCGTAATCAGGAACGTAGAACCGAGGAGCGCGGAAACCGCGAAACGTAATGTGGATGACATAATAACCCCCTTGAAATATTTGGCGTTAACCATTGTGGCCATGAATACACGGAATGACCGTGGCGGCAACCTGGGCGAACACGGTTTTCGATCGCTTGTGGCCGTACTGCGACCATCCGGACGACGCGCTCTCAGGCAACCCCTGAATAAGGGGGGAGGCGTTGGATCGCCGCCAGGACGAATTGCGCGAGCCTTAAGCCGATCGCCGTGCTATCGTCGATACACTGTGACCGGAGGGGAATCATGCGTGGGATTGTCGCTATCTGTATGGGCTTGGTGGTTCTGGCCACGGCCGCGCACGCTGCTGACCGATCGGCTCCACCGCCGGTGCCTCCGCTCGACACGATGAGCGCCAAACCGGTAAAGGCCGTCTTTGCCCAAACCTTCAAACTAGGCGGGAAGCAGTACGCATTTAAGGACGTCCGGGTGTCCGGTCTTCCTCAGGCGGTCGGTACCGGCGCCGTCAGCAGTCTTTCGGACTTGGCCTGGGTGTGCTTCGATTTGCCGGCGGACCAGCGCGTGTGGTTTTCGGGGGAGGGGCATCTCGATTTCAACACTATAACTCTCGCGCGACGGGGCGCGGCTTCGAGCCAATGCCCGGCCATGCCTGCGAAACTCACGCCCGTGGTCATAGACGCGGACCTGCGCATAGGCATGACGCGCGCCGAGGTCCTCAAGCGACTGGGGCAGCCCTCGCGTCAGATCGACAGCTGGGTGGTCTATGGCAACGAACATGGCGGAGGCCGTATCGGCCTGGCGATTCAGTTCGACGGCGACAAGGCGGTTTTCATCTCGGCGTCGAACTGGTCGTTCAACTAAAGCGCTTTTTGGCCAAATATCGGGATAAAACGATAACCTAGAGCATGGTGACAGCTCGCCTGAACGCATCACGCCCTAATCAGCTCACTATTCGACAGACTTTCCTGCCGAACGACGATGAGCGCCGTCATTTCTTCTTGCGTTTGGACTTATAGTCCTCAGACCACGAAATCAGTGGCAGGATCGGTACGCCCCAGAGGGTTCCGGCCAGTCCGTAGAAAAGCAATTGCGCCCACAGGACCTGCGGCAGTCGGCTGCCGATATCGCTGGCAATAACGACGTAGGCGACCAGGAAAACGATAATGCCGAAGCAGGCTATCGCGCGGCGCTGCGGCAAGCTGAGCTTGCGGGACGGGTCATCGCTCATCAGCGTCGCTCAAAGGCCCGTGACAGGTGGAACATGCCGAGCAGGCCGGCGGCGCCGAGCAGCGACACCCACAGAATCGGGAAGAAATCGCTTCGGATCATCTCCGCAGACACCATAAAGAAGTTCAGCAGGCAGGCGCCGAAGATGCCGACGAACAGGTTGATCGGAAAGCTGAACCGGCTTTTCGACAGCAGGTTGGCGATCCAGCCGACGATCAGGCCCGCAAAGCTCGCCAGGATGTAGTTTTCCGCCGTCATAGTTCCATCCTCTGATTCTTTTACGGTACTGCCTTGAAATCGCCGGGACGCTGTGGGCAAATCGCGTCGTCTTATTCCTTCGTTACCGTTTTCGGACGATAACGGCAAGACGGCCGTACGGCGGTTTCGCTGTGCGATGCGATTGCTGTGTTGTAGAGGCGTTCCGTGCGACTTCCCTTGAAATCTCCATCGGTCGCGGCCTGGCTTTTCGTCGCCGCTTTTTTGATTTTCGCGCTGGTCGGCATCGGCGGCGCGACCAGGCTGACCCAGTCCGGTTTGTCGATCACCGAATGGAAGCCGATCTCTGGTGTCATTCCGCCGATGAGTGACGCGGCGTGGGCGGCGGAATTCGAAAACTACAAGAAGATCCCGCAATACTCCCAGATCAACGCCCATATGGACGTCAACGATTTCAAGGGCATATTTTGGTGGGAATGGGCGCATCGCGTCCTGGCGCGACTGCTTGGTTTTGTTTACCTGGTGCCCTTTGTCTGGTTCCTGATCCGCAAGGAAATGCCGAAACGCATCCTGTGGCGATCAGCGGCGGCCATAGGGATGATCCTGTTCCAGGGCGCCGTCGGATGGTGGATGGTCGCCAGCGGCTTGACCAAGCGGGTTTTCGTCGCGCCCGAAATGCTGATGGCGCACCTTTCGATGGCGTTGATTCTGTTCATGTGGACCCTGTGGACCGGGCTTGAGGCGGGCGCGGGTGAGAACCGCAGCCGCGGCGCGCCCATGGGTTGGAAGATCGGCGGTTTTGCGCTGGTGGGGATCGTCTTTTTGCAGTGCATGCTGGGGGCGCTGGTCGCCGGCAACCATGCGGGACTGCTCTATAACGACTGGCCGCTGATGAATGGCTGGTTCATGCCCTATGTCGACTGGTCGCGCGGCCTCTATATCACGCTCTTCCACGACCTGGGCTGGGTGCAGTTCATCCATCGCATGAACGCCTACCTGCTGCTCGTGTTCGCGATTGGCTTTGCGGCGCTGATGATGCGCAAGTGCCAGGACGATGACCTGAAGACACTGGCCTGGGGCTTAGCCGGTGCTGTCATCGCCCAAGCGGGACTTGGCATCGCTACGCTGTGGACGATGGTCAA
>CBIHPL010000065.1:0-10898 GCA_966212005.1 uncultured Asticcacaulis sp. | reverse complement strand
GACGCTCAATGAGGCCGATGACGACCGCGTCGTCGACCTGGACGGCGTCTTTATCGCCATCGGCCATGCCCCGGCCTCGCAACTGTTCGAAGGCCAGCTCGAAACCAAGACCGGCGGCTATCTGGTTGTCGAGCCCGGCACGCCCAAGACCTCGATCAAGGGCGTCTTTGCCGCCGGTGACGTGACGGACGACGTTTACCGCCAGGCCGTCACGGCCGCCGGCATGGGCTGTCAGGCCGCGCTCGAGGCCATCCGCCTGCTGGCCGAAGAGGACCATCACCATTCGCTGCTGACGGCGAAGGAAGTCGATGACGAGTTCTCGCACCTGACACCCAAGCAGAAGAAGGTCGCCGCGAAGGTTTAAGCGGCGATATCTCTGTTCCGGGCGTCGCGAAACGCCGTTGGCGTCTCTGCGAACTGTGCCTTGAAAGCGCGGTTGAACGGGCCGATCGAGCCGAAGCCACAATCAAGCGCGATCGTCAGCACCGGCAGGTGATCATAGCCCGGATCGGCCAGCCGACGGGCGGCCTCTTCGATACGGAAGTGATTGACCATGTGGTTGAAATTACGGAAGCCCAGCGGTCCCGTAATGCACTGCGTCACCTTGTATTCCGCCTCATTCACGCGCCGCGCCAGATCGGCGACCTTGAGGCTGGAGACGGTGTAAATCGCTTCGCCGGTCAGCAGGGCCAGGATACGCGCCGCCAGCGCTTCGTCGGCAGATACAGAACGCCGCCGGACGTGCTCCGGCTGCGGTGCACGGCCGCGATACCAGATCGCGGCGCCCGCACCCAAAACGGCCAGCACAGCGCAGGTCAGCTTGATGACATCGCTCCATGCCGCGATTGCGCTGCCGGCCGGGGCGCCGTTTGCCAGAACGACAGCGGCAGTTGTCAGCGCCGCGTGTCCACCCAGGAAGGCGAAGCGAAACCGCCGCTCCCCCCTTGGCAGGTCCTTGCGCATCTCTCGCAACGGCTCGCTCAGCGCCAGCAGAAGCACGGTCGAACTGATCAATCCCTGAATATTGGCGATCATATGCGTCAGCGGCTCTGCCCTGCCGTCAGCGAACTGGACAAAAGCCCCCGCGGCCACCAGCACCAGGACGGCCGCCAAAGGCCAGGGCGAAATTCGCGCAACCCTAGGCCGAAACAGCGACCGCGCCAGCAGCCATGACCATCCGCACGTCGCATTGGCTGCGATGGCGATCAGATCGGAAAAGACGCCGAACCGGTCGTCGGTCATCCGGCCCAGGAAAAAGAAGGCGATCGCGCCGATAAACAGCGCGCCGTAGACATGCGTGTCTTTCGGCCCCTTGTCATCGGGAACCGGCGGCAAAGCAAAAATATCGTGTGCTGCGGCCAAGGCCCGCCTCCCCGTAAGACATCGCATTCTACACCATCATGCGGCGATCAACGATAGCGGCGTCAGGCGAAAATATATCGCCGATTTCCAAATCGGCGAGACGGCCACGCGCCGCGCAGGAAGTCTTCGGCCACGGTCGCGCCGCGTGGCCGCGATGAGATGGAGATATCGCTGTACATGACACCGCAAACCCAACCCGCCGGCAGCGTCCTGCTGAGGCAGTCCGGCCTGATCTGGTACCTGACCGCCGCCATAGGTCAACTGGCCTTTATCTGGATGATCATCGCTCACTACGGCCGCAAGACGATGAGCGGCAACTATGCCGGCTGGAACGACAAGCCGATCATCAAGGGCTATGTCGAAGGCGACCTCATGGGCAATGTCATGTTCGCCGCCCACGTCCTGCTGGCAGTGGTGGTGACGCTCGGCGGATTGATCCAGCTCATCCCCATGATCCGCAGCCGCTTTCCGGCCCTGCACCGCTGGAACGGTCGCCTGTTTCTCGTCATCGCCTTTGTCATGGCGCTGGGTGGCCTGTGGCTGACGTGGGCCCGTGCTACCTATTTCACCGTCCTGCAAGCCATTCCTGTCTCGATCGACGGCGTCCTCATTCTTCTGTTCGGCACCATCGCCCTGCGACTCGCCACGAAGCGCGACATCGACGCGCACCGGCGGTGGGCCATGCGGACCTTCATGGTTGTCAACGCAGTCTGGTTTCTCAGGGTAGAAATCATGGGCTGGGCGGTGTTGACCCATGGCTGGGGGCTGACTGAAACCCTGTCGGGCCCCGTCGACATCGCCCTGCAATTCGGCTGCTATCTCATTCCGCTGGCAGTCCTGGAACTCTATTTCATGGCCCAACGCAGCCAGAAGGCTGTGATCAAATGGATGGTCAGCGTCTTAGTCCTGGTTCTGACGGCCCTCATGGCCGTGGGCATATTCGGCGCGATTGCCTTCATGTGGGGCCCCGACATGCTGTAACCGGCCCCCAAAAAGTTCTCGGGGCGTTTTTCAAAAAAATTTTCGCAGACGCCCTTGAACGGCATTTTGGGGCTCCCAAATCATAGAGCGAAGGCGCCGCTGACGGGCCTTCTTGAACGGCAGCATCGCCCATCTGGGGATGTGGATGTCATTCAAAATCAAACCTTTATGGACGATGTACTCTGTCCGTAAGGCACTCGCTTTTTGATGAGGAGAGCCCCTATGCGTACCGCTATCGATTTCTCGCCCCTGTACCGTTCGGCTGTTGGTTTTGACCGTCTGGTCAACCTTCTGGACACTGCCACCCGCGCCGATGCCGCGCCGGGCTGGCCGCCGTACAACATTGAACGCTTCGCCTCCGAAGACGGTCAGAGCGACACCTACCGCATCGAAGTCGCTGTTGCCGGCTTCCGTCCCGACCAGCTGAATATCGAGGTCAAGGAGAATGTCCTGACCGTGACCGGCAAGAAGGACGCCGACGAAGGCAACCGCACCTTCCTGCACCGCGGCCTGGCGGAGCGGAGCTTCGAGCGTCGCTTCCAGCTCCACGACCATATCCGCGTGACGGATGCCGAACTGGCGAATGGCCTGCTGTCGGTTGGTCTCAAGCTCGAAGTGCCGGAAGCCAAGAAGGCCAAGCAGATCGCCATCAAGACAGCCGGCAATGACAGCCAGCCGGTTCTCCAGGCCGCCGAGTAAGGCCTGACCTACCCCGGCGCAGTATCCCCCTGCGCCGGGTCCCTCCTTGTTTCTCCCTGTAAACTCCCGCGGCCTTCAGGCCCGGCTGATGTGTTGCGCCTTTATCCCCTGGGCGCGCCACTGCCGGTGACCTGAAGGTCTTTTTTATGCGCGTTTGGCGATGGCAATCAAAACGAGCGCGAGGCTTCCGAGCACCAGGAAACCGACGGTCATCGGGATGACGGTGTCGTCGTAAAGCTGGCCGATAAAGGTCCCAAGGCAGATCGAGATTATCGAGGCGGTCGAACCGATGATCGCCGACGCGATGCCGGCAATATGTCCCATGGGCTCCATGGCAAGCGCATTGAGGTTGCCGAACAGAAAGCCCATGCAGAAGAAGACGCAGGCGACATAGGCGACGAACATCCACAGGGTCGCCGGCGCAATCAGGTTTACGCTAAGGAAGATCAACGAACAGACGACGATCGCCGCAAAGGCGATGGTAACGATACGCTGCATGCCCAGGCGTTCGACGATCCTGGAATTGCTTAGAGACGATACGCCGAATGTCAGGGCCAGCCCGCCGAAATAAAGAGCGAATGCCTTACCGACGCCGAAATGGTCCTGGAATATCTGCTGGCTGGAATTCAGATAGCCGGTCATACCGCCGAAGATCAGGGCGCTGGCCACCATGTAGCAGACGGTGCGGCGGTGGCCGAAGACGGCCGCAGCGCCGCTGATCATATGGGCGACGCTGAATGAGATGCGCTTTTCCGGCGGCAGGGTTTCTTCCAGCCGGATCGTCACCCACACCATCACGGCCAGGGCATAGACGATGAACATTCCGAAGATGTAGCGCCACGAGGCGAACGACAGGATGGCGACTCCCAGACTGGGTGCGACAGCCGGAACCATGATGAATATCATCATGACCAGCGACATGACGCGCCCCATGGCGCTGCCGCTGTACTTGTCGCGCACGATCGACATGGTGGAGACATAGGGGCCCGACACACCAAGCCCTTGCAGAAACCGCCCGACAAGCAGGACTTCGATACTGCCGGCCAGGACGCAGACGACGCTGCCGATCAGATAGAGCACGATCGTCACATAGATAACGCGTTTTCGGCCCAGCGCATCGGACAGCGGCCCGCAGATCAACTGGCCCAGCGCCATTCCGGCGAAGATCGAGCTGATAATGAATTGCGCCTGATTGGGACTGGTAAGACCCAGGTCATCCCCGATGACGCCCAGTGCCGGCAGCATGGCGTCGATCGAGATCGCCACCACCGACATCATCACGGCCATCAGCGCGACGAATTCCGCGCTGCCTTTTTTACTGTCGATGGTCATGAAGCTTCCCGTGGCTGTACCGGCGTTCGAGTACCGGCGCATAGCCACCGCGTCTACAGGATTTTGTCAGCAGAGCTTATTTTGCCGGCAGGGTTTCGACGTAGCGCCGCGCCATGGCGACCCAGTCTTCGAGCGTGTCGCCGACCTCGGTTTCCCGGACAAAGACGAAGCCTTTCATGACCCGGCCGCCCATCTCCATCTGGATGGCGCCCCGGCCCAGGGCATCGGCGATCTGATCAGGTCCGACGCGAAACATGAAACGGTCCATGCCGTCCCGCCGGCCGACAGCCCCCAGCATGTTGCCATCGACCATGAAGACGAGCCCGCCCATCATTCGCTTTTCAACGATGCCGGAACGCGCGCCCAGAGCATCGCGAAACCGCATGGCCAGCAATTCACTATAGGCCATGACGGTGCCCTTTCATCTGTCGATGAGTAAGCCTATGACCGGGCAAGCGCGGTGGCAAGATGCGATTTAGGACGCCAGCTGACCGCGCAGGCCGACGCACGTGACGTGCTCGAGCTGTTCCAGGTTCATGCTGGCATTCTCGAGATTGGCGCGTGACAGGTCGGCGCCGTCCAGCTTGACCAGTTTCAGTTCAGCACCGGCAAAATTCACACCGCGCAGGCGCGTCTCACGCAGGTCCGCCGGCAGCATCCGGTCCTTGGCGATCATCAGCGCGCCGAGATTGGCGCCTTCCAGATTGGCGCCGTCGAGCCTGGCCTTGTAAAGGCGAACACCGCGCAGGTCCGCGCCCTTCAGATTGCAATTACGCAGGTCGGCTTCTTCCAGGTGCGCGCCCTGAAGCTGGACATCGCGCATGTCGAGGCCATAGAAGACCGCGCCCTTGGCCGACAGGGCCGTCAGGTTCAGCCCCTTGATCGAACCCAGCGCGCGCAGGTCAGCCTTGTCGAAGGTCGACGGCTTGCCTTCCTTCCCCATGGTATCCACCCACTTGGCGTGGTCGTGCAGCATTTCGCCATAGGGCAAGGTCTTGACGTCGGTACCTATGACCTTGTCGGTCAGCACGCCGCTCATATCGGTCTGATTGACACGCCACGAATCCGTCTTGGCCTTGATCAGCACGGCGTCTTTCAGCGATGCCCCCGAAAGGTCGGCCCCCGAAAGGTCGGCGCCTGCCAGGTCGACATTGTTCATGATCGCCTGTTTCAGGTTGGCGCGCACCAGCTTGCACTGCTTCATGACGGCGTCGGTGAAGTCGGCCTTCATGGCCTGGATGCCCGACAGCTTGGAGCGTTCGAGATTGGCGCCGCGCAGGTTGGCGTAGGTGGCTTCGGCCGTGCGCATCGAGATTTCAACGTAGGACAGGCCGGTCGCCTTGTCCGGCAAGGCCAGCGCTCCCTCGCGGAGGTCGGCCTCATAAAGATCGACGCCCGACAGGTTCGCGCCGCGCAGGCAGGCGCCGCGCAGATCGACACGGCGCATCGACGCTCCGGTCAGGTTGGCCAGTTGCAGGTCGGCGCAGAACAGGTTGGATTTGTCGAGGACGGCACCGGCCATGTCGCAGTCGGTCAGGATGGCGGCGGTGAAGTCGGCATCCTGGAGATTGCGACCGCGCAAGGAGAGACCGGACAGGTCGCACCAGGCAAAGACCGCCCGGGCGCCGCCAGGCCTGCAGGCAAAGAAGCGCTCATGCTTGACACATATCTGGTCGATCTGGACCTGTGTCAGCTTGGTGTACTTCTTTTCGCCCGATGTGGCGCTCATGAACTCTGGCGTCCTGTAAAACCGAACGCCCAGGCTGACACAAAATGATTAATATTTGGCTGTGGAGTCGATAAGCCCAGCATCTACAAGGGCTTGCGCCTGAGACGAGCCCGGCCGGACGAAGAGATGGCGGTAACCTTTGTCGGCCCAATCCGCAAGATCGGCAGGCGTACCGGTGAACTCGGCATCGAAACCGTCCGGCATTTCCGCGATCCTGACAAGCGGTAATCCGGTCTTAAGCCAGTACGCAAACGGTGCGATCAGGTGTGCGGCCTGGTCTTTCAGAAGACCCTGTTCTACAGTGATGCTGGCATCCCTCAGCCGCTGTGGGCCTTTATGCGAAGCATAGGGTGACGGGTCGGCGCAAGCATAGACGACGCGCGCAACCTTGGCCTCGACCAGTTTTTGTGAGCACGAACAGGCGCCGGTGGAGCGCTCGCCGCAGGGTTCGAGTGTGACATAGGCCGTGGCGCCTTCGGCTTGTGTACCTGCCTTTTCCAACGCCACTTCTTCGGCATGCGGACGCCCGCCGTCGCCGGTTGCGCCTTCGGCGATAAGGATGCCGTCCTTAACGATGACACAGCCGACTGCGGGGTTGGGCCATGTCTTGCCAGGCCGGGCTAAGGCGATCGCGCGGCGCATAAGGCCCCTCTCTCCGCTTCTAAGCCCCCTCTCCCCTTTCAAGGGGAGAGGGTTGGGGTGAGGGGTCTTCGCAGGATAAAACTGAAATTCCGGCGAAATCTCGAACTCTGTAATTTCACCGTCGCAAATCGCAGCGATTGTCTCCAATACGCTCACCTGGGAGCTGCCGCTCGAAAAGCGCGCAACGGACCAGCCAAGCTCATTCATATATTGATTGCGAATGTCATCAGCAGGATTGTCGATATGTTGACTGCCGTCTAATTCCACGACGAGCCTGCTATCCAGACAAACAAAGTCCGCGATATACCTGCCAATAGGAAACTGCCGCCGAAATTTGCGGCCATTAAGCTGCCGGTTGCGCAAAGCGTGCCAGAGTCTGGCTTCGGCGATATTCTCAGGCGTGCGCAAGACCCGAGCTAATGGAGTCAGTCTGGAACGGCGGCGGCTCATAGTCTAAGCCCGCGTGTGCTGAACCTCTGGCAACCCCTCATCCGGCCTGCAAGCAGGCCACCTTCTCCCCTCAGGTGGGGAGAAGGGAAGTGCAAGCGAGGAGCGAGGATTAGACTCACTAGTCTGCGATCACCGGCAGTGGGTTGGCGCGCGATTCGTCCAAATACTTCGCCCATTGCGGCTTCAGCGCCGGATCGAGATGGACCACCAGCGGATTGCCCGTCGGCACTTCCAGCTCCAGGATCGTCTTCTCATCGAGGTCGAACAGCGACTTGATGATGGCGCGGATCGAATTGCCGTGCGCGGCCACCAGAACCGTCTTGCCAGACTTCAGCGCCGGCGCGATGGCACCGTCCCAGAACGGCATGACGCGATCAAGCGTCGTCTTAAGGCTTTCGGTGTCCGGCAATTCAGCGCCGGCATAACGGCGGTCACCTTTGAAATCATATTCGCTGCCGGCTTCCAGCGGCGGCGGCGGCACGTCATAGGACCGGCGCCAGATCTTGACCTGTTCTTCGCCGTGCTTGGCAGCCGTTTCGGCCTTGTCCAGGCCGGTAAGCCCACCGTAATGACGTTCGTTCAAACGCCAATCCTTGATGACCGGAACATAGATCTGGTCGGCGGCTTCCAGCGCCAGGTTACAGGTGCGGATGGCGCGGGTCAGGACGGAGGTGAAAGCCTGATCGATATGGATGCCTTCGGCCTTGATAAGCTCGCCGCCGCGGCGCGCCTGTGCCTCACCTTCGGCGGTCAGGTTGACATCGACCCAGCCGGTAAAGCGATTTTCCAGATTCCATTGGCTTTGGCCGTGGCGCAGCAGGACGAGCGTGGGCATTGAGGCAACCTCGATATGTGAATTCCTGCGGGGTTATTAAAAGCGGAGGCGCGCGCGCACAAGCTTTAATAGACGCTGATCACGTCGCCTTGACGGACAGCCCCGCCTTTAATGACACGGGCATAGATGCCGCAGTCGCGATGGCCGTAGTTTTCCCACAACGCAGTGCAGATATCGACATCCCGTTCGGCCGTTTCGGGATTCACGTGCGTCGCCACACAGCGCACGATCGGCTTAAGCACCTCAAGCTCAGGACCGTTCTCACCCACACGAATATGCCGGCCAACCCAGTTATGGTCTTCGAAGGCATTCAATCCCTCAAGCCAGACATTGGCGCGCATGCGAACAGGGTCAAGATCACGTTCCAGCCGACCGCCCAAATCACGCAGCGAGTTCAGGTTGAGGAGCGACACAAATCCCTTGCCGGAGTCCGTAAAGCGAAAATGGGTTTGCGTTGTCTCGAAAGGCGGCGTTTCAAGAAGTTTCAACGGTTGTAAAACCGGGTCGTAATCTTCGTACCGAGCCAGGATGGTTTCGACGTGGCGCGCCAGACTGTTGCGTCCAGCTTCAGTTGTCAGGTCAAAATCCCATGAACCGGTATCGTCCGACAGGCTGAAGCGTCCCTTGATCTCGTCATAGCGTGTCCGCAACCGCGCCACGGCGGCAAACCGTGCCAGGACGGCGAACTTCATCTTGGAAATGGTCCTGGGATTGTCGGCGTCGAAGCCCGAAGCCCCGACTTCGAAGGCATAGAGCCGGTCGAACGGAAAGAAGTCGCCTTCCGACAGGACAGCGTCCACGATTCCCTCTGGCGTAAACCCCTTGATCGGATGCCGCCAAAGCGATGCAATTTCAGCTTTTATTGCCATTATCAGTTCCGTTGGTCGTCACACCGCGGCACTGGCCGCCCGCCGTTTACGCAACCACGCAGCCAGGACGATCGTCGCGATACCGGCATAGAACAACCACCCTGCCAGAAATAGCCAGCCCTGCGGACTGAAATCCTTATAGAAGGCGATTCCGTCCGCGAAACCACGGGCTTCCAGCCAAAGCCCGACAGAAAACGCACCCCATGTAAGAATGAAGGCCGGCGCCGGGAAAAAATCCTGCAACACCATCAAAATCATCATGACCGGAAAGAACAGATCACGACTGATTTCAAGCCAGCTTGATTGCTCGTAAAGGCCGCTCCGCAGTTTCATGAACAGCCATATGCCGGCAATGACCAGCATCACCAGCTTTATCCAACGTTCGTGCTTTTCCCGAACCTTGTCGATCGCCAAGTCGCCCTCCCCTCTCAGTGCGGCAGTTTCCGGCCCTGCCACTTGGTCAGCACCCCCCACCCGATAAGCAACAGCGGAAGAAAGACAATAAGCAGGGTGACATCCCAGTTCCGTACCACAAACGGCCAATCCACCTTCGACACCATGTAGATCACGGCGATAAACGTCATGATCGCGACAACCGTCAAAAAGACCGTGCCCACGACGATTTTCGTCAAGGGTGAGCGGATTTTTTGCCACCTGGCGTGGGCTGCATCGAAAAACGCACCCAGCGTCCAGGCGCTCAGGAAAAACACGAACGGATACCGGCCTGAGAGTTCGCCGGTGATCACCATGTCATAGACGTACCACCCGAGCAGTGGAAGAATGGCCGAAAGCTCCGCCCATTTCACTGGCGCCTGCAGCTTGCCGAAATCGGGTTTGATGGCCCTGTTTAAAAGGACAACGGCATAAAATCCGGCAATCGCCGAATAGAATACATCGTCTTTCCGTGCGCCGTTGAGCCACAATGTAGCCAACACAAAAAGCCAGGCTGCGAATGCGCTGCCCGAGATCGCAAGTTTAAGTATGTTGGGCATGGCCGCTCCCCCTTGCGGCCATCATACGCTTAAGACAGTTCGTCCTCAAGCATGGCCAGGCGTTCGGCCTGGTCCTCGGCGATCAGCGCATTGATCATCTGGTCCATGTCGCCTTCGACGAACTGCGGCAGGTTGTAGATGGTCAGGTTGATGCGGTGATCGGTCACCCGCCCCTGCGGATAGTTGTAGGTGCGGATACGCTCCGAGCGGTCACCCGAACCGACCTGCGACTTGCGCGCGTCGGAGCGCGCGGTGTCCAGCGCCTGACGCTGCATGTCGTAGAGCCGGGCCTTGAGGTTGCGCATGGCGATGGCGCGGTTCTGGTGCTGCGACTTTTCCGAAGAGGTCACGACGACGCCGGTCGGCAGGTGGGTGATGCGCACGGCCGAGTCGGTCTTGTTGACGTGCTGGCCGCCGGCGCCCGACGAACGATAGGTATCGATGCGCAGGTCCTGGTCGCGGATTTCGATCTCGACGTCCTCAGCTTCGGGCAGCACGGCCACGGTCGCGGCCGAGGTATGGATGCGCCCCTGCGTTTCCGTTGCGGGTACGCGCTGAACGCGGTGCACGCCCGACTCGAACTTCAGCTTGCCGAAGACGCCCTCGCCCGTCACCGAGGCGATGATTTCCTTGTAGCCGCCCATTTCACCTTCGGAGACGCTGTCGATCTCGACGCGCCAGCCCTGGGCCGAAGCGTAGCGGCTGTACATGCGGAACAGGTCGCCGGCGAAGATGGCGGCTTCGTCGCCGCCGGTACCGGCCCGGACTTCGAGGATGGCCGAGGCGTTGACGTCCTTGTCCTGCGGCGCCAGCAGAAGCGCCACGCCGCGTTCCAGATCCGGCAGCGAAGCTTTCAGTTCCGCCAGTTCCTCTTCGGCAAGGGGCGACAGGTCGGGATCGCCCAGCGCCGCCATTTCTTCCAGTTCCGGCACCTGCCGACGCGCCTTGATCAGGCGCTCGACGGCGTCGCATACCGGCTTGATTTCGGCATGTTCCTTCGACAGGCG
>CBIHPL010000064.1:0-11006 GCA_966212005.1 uncultured Asticcacaulis sp. | reverse complement strand
CAAAGGTGACGCGGACATTGTTGGAGACGTAGCCCTGGGCGTCGTTCAGGCGCGTGAAGGTCGCGTCGGTCGACAGGTATCCGCCGACAACCAGCTTGTCGACGTCGCTGTTGAAGCTCGAACCTTCGATGATTTTGTCGGCGCCGTCGCCCGCATAGTAGGCGTAGGTGTCAGCTCCACCCTGGCCGGAAAGTGTGTCATTGCCTGCGCCAGCAGAGATAACATTGGCCAAAGCATCACCCGTGACGGCTTCGCCCGCCGTCGTTCCGTGAAGAACCGTCGCGCTGTGCAATGACAGGGCCAGTGCCTTGTAAGCCCCATCGCCCCCATCGAGCGCACTTTCCAGCGCGGCCTGATAGGCCGCGGCGTCACCGCCGAAGTTGAAAGCCTTAAGGCCCGACAGTGCGGTCATCGCGATATCGAGATAGGCGAAGGCGTCTGCGTCCGCCGATGTCCGGGCATCCAGCACCGCATTCATGACGGCCGAAATGTCCCCTGAGAAGGTGTTGGTCCCTGGATCGAATTCCAGCGACACAAGTGGCATGAACGGACTGTCGAACAACCCAATTATGTCATGTGTCTGAAGCCATATCTGCATTGGGGCGACGGCTACGACCTGCGTCAGGTAAACCGAGACGATGTCGTCGTACGTCGCCTCCAAGACCCGCCCAAAAGCAACAGACGGCTGATCGACTTCCACCGGCGTACCGAAGAATTTTTCAAGGAAAGCAATGTGCGAGGCCTCGATATTCGGCCCGCGAGCAGGCGCGGTGGTTTCGTCAATACCTGCCCATTGCAACAGAATATCTTCGACAGCGCCGCGCAGTTCAGCGCCATTAAAGTCCTGGACCGCGGCGTAGAACCCACGCATCTGGTCCGCAAGTCCCGGATTCAGGGTCATGGCGTAATGCAGATCCGGCAGCAAACCGTAACCTTTCAGGTTCGGCAAGCTCACGACATCGATGCTCTTTTCCAGGCCTTCCGGCTTAACCCATTTGCTGATTGTCGGGTTGGTCTGGAACAATACGGAAGCGGCGGCCTGCTGGGTATCGGCAGTCGTCGTATAACCGCCGTTGGCGATAACCGTATTGCCCCCGACATTCGTCGATGCCGTGCTGTAGTTTAACCCTATCGATTTCACGCCGGCCTGGGCCAGCGTAAACAACTCGCCGCTGGCGCTTATTCCGTCGCCATTTAGGTCGCGCCAGATCTTCAGTTGCTGGAAGCTGGCGTCCAGGACGTCGATCTTCGAATCGTTATTGCTGTCCAGAAGCCGCAGCGCGTCGAAACCGTTCATCTGGTCGTTGCCGAACAGCTCGCTACCGTTATCAATCGCGCCATTGCCATTTCGGTCCATGACGACAAAGCCATCATCCGCGCCGACCCAGCCAGTGCGCTCGGCAAAGCCGTCGTTCATGAAGTCGAAATTGGCGGTCGAAGCCGTAACCCCGATCAGTTCAACGCCGTCACCATCCAGGTCAAGGATCAATGGATCTTTCGGCGGAGACGGCGGTGTCGGGGGCCACCCGTTACCGGGGCCGCCGGGTCCTCCGGGGCCACCATCGCCAGGACCACCGTCACCGGGGCCGCCATCGCCAGGACCACCATCGCCAGGACCGCCGTCACCAGGACCACCATCGCCGGGGCCGCCGTCACCAGGACCACCATCGCCGGGGCCGCCGTCACCGGGGCCACCATCGCCGGGATCACCATCGCCATTTGCATTTTTGAACGCGTTATCGAGCGGACGGGCGATATTGTCATTCACCCACTTGATAAAGTCATGATAGGTCTTGGTGATCGGTTTATCGATCCAGTCGTCCAATACCTTGGTAATGGCTTCCAGTTTGTCGGTGCTGGACGCATTGGAATTTTTGAGCGTCGCCAGATCACTGGCGTTCTCCTGAAGATTTTCGCCCCATTCTTCGCCAGTGTGCTCAACGTCAAGCAGCTTTCCCGCCGTTTCCGTCGGCGTATTGCCGGATTGCTGCATCATCTCAAGCGCAGCTTCATAGACGCTTTCAAGCAGATTATCGACATCCTCTTGGGACGGCGGCGGTGGCGGCGGCGGTGGCGGCGTTACAGGATCGGTCATGATTCCCCCCTTGGATTTGCGGTGTAGATATGCAGGATGTAAGGCTATACCTTTCGCTCGTGTCAATTGGGTTTGGAAAAAATAACACTGGAAGCTGCATCCCAAGCAATAGACGTGCAGCTCGCGCCCCTCCCCTGACGCACGAATTCTGATAGCGCGGATGCAGGCGCCGCGTGGCAACCAAAGCCAATCGAGTAAGGGGCCTAGTTGCCGTGGTCGCGCTTGCGGTTCAGGACGCTGCGGATCTTCCGGGCCAGTTCGTCAGGCATATAGGGCTTGTAAATCGTCTCGAACGCCGCGGAATTTGTATGGCCGTGGACGTCGTCGGCAAAACCGGTCGTCACCAGAACGGCTATATCCGGCACCTTGCTCTTGATCGCCTTGGCCAGCGCCACGCCGTTCATGCTTCCGGGCATGATAATGTCGGTGAACAAGAGATCGAACCGGCCCGGGTCGCCATCCAGAATTTCCAGCGCCTCGGTCGCGCTGCGCGCTTCGACCACCTCATAGCCTTCCTGGTCAAGGATGGCCGACGCCAGTTCCCGCACCTCCGTGTTGTCCTCAACGACCAGCACCTTTTCGCCCTTGCCCTGGCCTTTGACGGAATCTTCGTTCGGCCTCTCGTCGCGGACATAGGCATTGCCGTCCGCCACTGGAAACGTCATCCGGATGGTGGTGCCCTTGCCGACGTCGCTGTCGACGCCGAAACCGCCGTCGGACTGCTTGACGAAGCCGTAGACCTGGGCCAGCCCCAGGCCCGTGCCCTTGCCGACTTCCTTGGTGGTGAAGAAGGGCTCGGTAATGTGCGCCAGGACGTCGGGGGACATGCCCTCGCCCGTATCGCGTACAGAAAGCTGGACGTAACGGCCGCTGCGGGCAGAGTGCCCGCCCTGGACGATGGTGACATTTTCGGTCGAAATGATCACCTTGCCGCCGCCCGGCATGGCGTCGCGCGCATTGGCCAGAATGTTGATCAACGCCATTTCGAGCTGGATGATATCGATCTGCGCATTGGCCAGATCCGGCGCCAGTTCCAGTTCGATATCGATGTGCGAGCCAAGGGTCTTCGACAACAGTTCGCGCAGTTCGACAATGATCCGGTTGAGGTTGACGATGCGCGCCTCAAGCGGCTGTTTGCGCGAGAAGGCCAGCAGTTGCTGCGTCAGGGACTTTGCCTTCTGGGCCGCCGTCATGACGGCATCGTGATACCGACTGAGCTTTTCTGGCTTATCGACGACGGTACGCGCCAGTTGCAGATTACCGATGATGACTTGCAAGAGATTGTTGAAGTCGTGCGCGATGCCGCCTGTCAGTTGCCCGATGGCTTCCATCTTTTGCGCACGGCGTAGCGCCGTTTCCGCCTCACGGCGACGGGTGATGTCAAGCTGCGAGCCGAAATAGTAGAGCAGCTTGCCATTGCGGTCGAAGATCGGGCTGATGAACAGCGCGTTCCAGAACATGGTGCCGTCCTTACGGTAGTTCTGGACCTCGACGGCAATGTCGGTCTTGTCCACGATCGCCTTGCGCACATTGGCGATGACGTCTCGGTCGGTTTCCGGGCCTTGCAGGAACCGGCAATTGCGGCCGACCACTTCGTGCATCTCGTAGCCGGTCGTGTTGAGAAAGGCCTGGTTGGCAAAGATGACCGGATTGTCGGGCTGGTTGGGATCCGTGACGATCATCGGCATCCGTGTCATTTCGATCGCCGCAAAGAACAGGTCGTGGCGATCGGCGCTGTCGGTAATCATCGGATGGCCGTGCGCGCTCTTCCGGCTTTTGGCAAACGGACTGCTGGTCATGCCATCGGCGCGCTTGCGATAGGTCAGTTCGAGATAGTCACGGATATGATTGACGCTGGTCAGAGCATTGGAAACGATCTGCTGCGCTTTCATATCATCGCCATAACGCATGGCCAGAAGCTGCAGTCCGCCGATTACGGATGAAAACATGTTGTTGAGATCATGAAGCGTCATGTCGGGCGCTTCCTTGATGTCACCGGATGTTTTCGTAAGTTTGCCCTTTTCGTCGCTCACGCTCTAACCCCAATTGTGGTAGGGTCATGCTACAAAACGTCGGAGTAAAAAGTTGATCATTTTTGGTTGCCGTCCACGTAATCCGCGCGTGGATCAAGGCAGTCTTACGGCGCCTGTGTTCCAGCCGGGCGTTGCTTCGACTAGATCGGTATGATTTTAGATAGAAGCGATCATACCGATCTAAGTTTTTGCTTTGTCGCGATATTTTAGGCGAAACGAAGTTCGGCGTATCGCTCTAGCAGGTGACGGATAAAGACGTCGTAGTGGCGGCGCAGGCATAATCGACGTCGCTGGTCGTGGAATTCCCCAGGGACCGGTTTATCCGGATGGACGGAAGCGTCCATAGCCCGGCAACTGATGACCGCACGGCGACAGAGCTTACCCCGCCTTGGCAACCTCTGCGGCGGCAGGCGGCGCATTGCCATCGCAGGCCAGCACCTTGGCGACCAGGTGGATCAGGTCTCCCATGTCGAACGGCTTGGGCAGTTGTTCGACGGCACCGACATGACGCGACGCCGCCAGAACCTGCTTTGGATCCACCCTGTTTTCGATGCCCGCCGACATGGCGATGATGTTGATGTGCGGCCAGTCGCAGCGGATCTTCATGATGCCTTCGATACCGCCCATGCCCGGCATGAAGATGTCGGCGATGACCACATCGACCATGTCGAGATTGGTCTTGGCGAAAGCCTGCTCCATGGTTTCGGCCAGCGAAATCTGGTAGCCCATCTCGCCGAGAACGGTAGAGATCAGGGTGCGCAGGTTGGCGTTGTCCTCGACGATGAGAAGATGCTTCTTGCCCTTCCGGTCGCGGTGAAACTTGGTCGTGTCGCTGAGCAGGGCCTTCAGGCGCTCGGGCGAAAAAGGCTTGGGCATGATGAACTCGGCCCCCAGCGCGCGCGCCTGATCAAAGGTCTGCTGCATGCCCTGGCGGCCATAGATGGTGTCGGCCATGATGGCCAGCGGCGTCGCCGGCGCACGCTCACGGATCTGGTCCATGATCTTGAACGTCGAGTCGGGCCCGACATAGGCTTCGAACATCAGCAGATGGAACTTCGTGGCGCGCATCATCGACAGCGCCATCTTCTGGTCGAACGCCAGGATGGCGCTCCACTTTTCCTTCTCCAGCATTTTCGAAATGTGCTGAGCCTGGCCGCCATGGGCGTCAAGCACGAGCACGCTACCCCTACTCATAACCGCTCTCCCCGAGGCAGGTTGTCAGAGTTATTTTGACGTAAGTGTAAAATAGGAAGGATTAACAAGCCGGAAACGCCGTTATTGGTATTATTTGACGCCAAAAGCGGTTCCTTCCCGTAGCTTCTCAACACGTTACGGGAAGGTCTGCGCGTTAAGCCGCTACCGATTTCTCGCTCAGCACCGCCTCGACCAGATAGGTAAGGTCCGTCGCGGTAAAGGGCTTCGGCAGCAAGGCATGGGCGCCGATATGCCTGGCCGCCGACAGGACCTGGGTGCTTTCGACCCTGTGTTCCGAACCGGCGGACATGGCGACGATCGATACGTCCGGCCAGGTCGACTTGATGATGCTGATGCCTTCGATGCCACCCATGCCGGGCATGAAAATGTCCGTAATGACGACATCGACGTGGGCAATGTCGACGCGTTCGAACGCCTCTTCCATCGACCTGGCCTCGCTGATGCGATAGCCTTTTTCGGCCAGGGCCATGGTCGTCAGCTTACGCACCACACGGCAGTCATCGACAACGAGAACATGTTTCGGCGGCACCGGCGCACGGCGCATCTTTATGGCCTCGTCCAGGATGACGCTTAGCTGTTCGGGTGAAAATGGCTTGGGCAGGACGAAGTCGGCCTGGGCCTGGCGGGCGGCGTTCAGCGTCTCATTAAGCGCGTAACCTCCTGCCCCGCCGGCCGTCATGATGGCAATCGGCACGTTGGACGCCAGTTCCCGGACTTCCGGCAGGTGCATCAATGTGTTGCCGCCTTCGACATAGACGTCGAGCAGCATCAGGTCGACGCGGTTGACTTTCAACTGAGCGAAGGTGGTCTTGTGGTCAAAGCTCAACACCGCCGACCAGCCAAGATTGGTCAGCATCCGTGAGATCAGTTGGGCCTGAACGCGGCTGTCTTCGAGTACTAAGACTGTGCCTTTCGACATCTCGTCCCCCTATATGACAGTGCGCGGACACTAACATAAAGCCGTTATGCCAAGGTAAACGGAGCTGTCACAATCGCAAAGGCGCAAAGCGTTGAGAAGGTTTCCGGGATCACCCCTGGCTGCTTGCGCTTTGCGCGCAAATGCCCCTATGAGTGACGCCATGCTGACCTTGATCTCCCCCGCCAAATCGCTCGACCTCACCCCGCCCGAAACCGCGCCTGAGCCGACGGAGCCGCGCTTTCCGCACGAGACCGAAAAGCTCATCAAGGCCCTGAAGAAGCTGAAGCCCAAGGCCATCGCCGAGCTCATGGACATCTCCAACGCGTTGAGCGAACTGAACCACGGCCGTTTCCAGAGCTTCGAAGACCAGGCGGCCATGTCGGCCGTCTTCATGTTCGATGGCGACGTCTATACCGGGCTTCAGGCGCGCACCCTCGACGCGGACGGGATCAAATGGGCGCAGGATCATTTGCGCATCCTCTCGGGGCTTTATGGCATGCTGAAGCCGCTCGACGCCATCCGCCCCTATCGCCTGGAAATGGGCTCGCAGCTTAAGGTCGGGCGCGCAGGATCGCTCTATCAGTTCTGGGGCGATACGGTCGCCAAAAGCCTGATGGCGGAGGCGAAGGATGCCGGCACCGATACGCTGATCAACCTTGCCTCGACCGAATATTCACGCGCGGCCCTGACGCCGGCGCTGAAGCTGAAAGTCATCAGCCCGCGCTTTCTCGAAATCAAGGGCAACGAAGCGAAGATCGTCTCCTTCTTCGCCAAGAAGGCGCGCGGCCTTATGGCGCGCTACATGATCGACCACCGGGTGGATAAGATCGACGGCCTCAAGGACTTCAATACCGAAGGCTATGTTTACCGCTCGGACCTGTCCAAGGACGGCGACTGGGTGTTTACCCGGCCCCAGCCGGAGCCGGTAGGTGCGAAGAAGGGGTAGCCTTGCCAAGCTGGATGGCCGTTACGAGACCGCCCCCATTTAGGCAGCTTAGGGCAGTTGATCTTGTCATATCCCAAACGGGTAGGGAAAATCCCGCTTCGGCGTGATAGCGTCTCCTTATGACCACTCGCAAACCTCGTGGCAGGCCCGCCGACCCCGATATTCTGACGCCCACCGAATGGCAGATCGTGGAGGCCGTGCGCCACGGGCTGACCAATCGCGATATCGCCAAACGGCGCGGCATCAGTCTTGACGCCGTCAAGTACCACGTCAGCAACGCGCTCACGAAACTGGACCTCAGCCGCCGGACGCAGCTCAAACGCTGGGACGGCACGGCGCTGAAAAGCGCCATTCACAGCCGCACAATGGAGACACAGATGACTTTAGGCCCCGTCGGACAGATCGCCCGCACCGTCAGGGATATAGCCGCTGCCCGGACATGGTACACCGAAGTGCTGGGACTTGCCCACCTCTACTCCTTCGGCGACATGGCCTTTTTCGACTGCGGCGGCACACGGCTCCTGCTGTCACCGGCCGAGGATAAGGGCCAGTCCCTCCTCTACATCAGCTGCACCGATATCCACGCCACGCAAAAACGGCTCGAAAGCCGGGGCGTCAGCTTCATCAATGCGCCGCACATGATCCACCGCCACGACAACGGCGTCGAGGAGTGGATGGCCTTTTTCAACGACAATGAAGGCCGGCCGCTGGCCCTGATGGAACAGGTCGCGCCACGCAAGCCCGGCTAAGACGTCCGCCGCCGCGCGACCATAAGCGAACCTCAGCGTTACGGAGGGTTAATTTGACTTGGGATCGTCCCGGGTAAAAGATCGTCACAGGCAAGCGGAGACCCTGAGATGGATCGGCGGCAATTCCTGGCGAGCGCGGCAGTCCTGGGTGTAAGCGGCATCTGGGCCGGGCGCCGCGCGGAAGCTGCGTCACGCGTGGCGTGGCGTGAGGACCGCGGCCATTATCCGCAGGGCGTGGCTTCGGGCGATCCCGACGATCACAGCGTCATTCTGTGGACCCGGCGGCCGTTCGATGCGGGCGACCGCCACGCCTTGACCATCGAAGTGGCGCGCGATCCCGATTTCCGCCAGGTCGTGGTCAGCAAGCGCGTTCCCGTGTTGAAGGCCGCTGACTGGACCTGCCGTGCCATGGTCGGCGGTCTGGCCCCCGCCAGCGTCTATTGGTACCGCTTCAGCGACGACGGCGGCGCCGGCAGCCGCGTCGGCCGCACCCTGACGGCTCCGCGTGCGACGGACCCGCGTCCGGTCCGTTTTGCCTTCGTGTCGTGCAACAGCGTCAACGAAGGCGCGCAGAACGCCTATCGCCGGATGATCTGGGAGGATGAGCGCGCGGAGGCCGACCGCAAGATCGGGTTTGTGCTCCACCTCGGCGACTTCATCTACGAAGTCGTCGAATATCCCGACGAAGTGTCACACCGCTATGCGCGCACCGTCTACGATCTGGGCCGCATTCCAGATGCGCGCAAGGTCAGCAACTTCTATGTCCCGACCACCCTGGCCGGATACCGCCACGTCTATCGCGCCCACATCGATGACCCCGACATCCAGGATGCCCGCGCGCATTTTCCGTTCGTGTGCATCGGCGACAATCATGAATTCTCGTGGCAGGGCTGGCAGAGCTTCACCAAATATGGCGGCAGGATCGAGCCCGCCCAGGGCCTGCGCGTCGCGGCCAACCAGGGGTGGTGGGAATACGTCCCGTCGCGCGTTCGCAAGGGGTCGGGCACTGCGCTCGACCAGTTCGACCCGCCCGCCGTCGAGACCGTGCCGATCGAGACCTTCGATGATTACGGCTTCGGGACCGAGCCCAATAACCGTGCCGCAATCGACAGCATGACATCCTACCGGGCGCTGCGTTACGGCCGCAATGTCGAGCTGATGCTGACCGACTTCCACTCATATGCCATGCGCAACCCCGCCGACCGGCCTGAGACCGACGTGTTCGAATCGTCCTTCCCGGTGTACCCGCAGGAGCTTCTTGAAATCATTGACGGCGGCCGCGACTATGCCGGCGGCAACCCGCCCGAAACCATCACCATCGGCGACAAGTCCGCGCCGAACTTCCGCAAGGACGAGCCCGCCTATACCATGCTGGGCCGCGAGCAGAAGGCGTGGCTGAAGGATCGGCTGACCCGGTCCAATGCTGTCTGGAAGATCTGGGGCGCGACCAATGGCCCGCTCGACATGCGCACCGATCCGCAGAACCTGCCCGAAGGCCTGATCGAGACGAAATGGCCCGGCAAGGACTACGGCACCTTTGGCAACGCCGATTTCAGCGGCGCCTTTGCCGAGCGCGCGGAAATCTATGGCGTGGTCCGCGACCAGAAGATATCCGGCTTCGTTACGGTGTCGGGCGACCGTCACAGTTTCTGGGCGGGCTATGCGGCACCGAAACTGCCGCCCGCCGGCTTCGATCCGGTGGGCCTGAGCTTCATCACCGGCTCGGTCTCCGCGCCCGGCATGGCCGAAGCGTCCGAATTTTACAAAGAGTTTCCCCTGCGCCCCCTCTTCGTGCGCAAGCCCGAAGGCGCTGCGCCGGAAGCGACGATCAACCTCACTCTGAAGCGCGGGGTGCGCGCGGCGCTCGAATATGCGCGGAGCGGCGATATCGCCAAGGCGCGGGCCCTGACCAACCCCGACGTCGCGCCCCACCTGGCGTTCGTCGACATGGCGGGACACGGCTACTCCGTCGTCACCGCCGGCCCCAGGACGATCGAGACGGAATTCGTGTGTATCGTCCGCCCGGTGACGCGCGCGACGACGCCCGACGGCGGCCCCTTGCGTTACCGGGTGTCTCACAGCGCCAGCCTGTGGCGACCGGGTACGCCGCCAAAGCTTGAGCAGCGCGTGCTCGAAGGGGACGCAACCCTGTCGATATAAGGCAGGCAGGACGCATTATTAATCGTCGCGTCAAGGGTGGCCGCCGCGATATCCGCCTTCCATTGCAAATTTGGTTGATTTACAAAGCGCGATCGACTATGAGGCCGGTATAGCCAGTTCCGGCACGTCCCTGAAACAGGAAAGGAGAACATCATGCGAGCAATGATCCAGCAACGCGACATCGTTTTCCCAATCCATACGTTTCAGGATCATATTGCATGGGCAATTTCCTGTCAGGCGCACACGCACGCCTGATCTTTAACGGCAGCACAACTGGGGCTGCCGATCTCATTACTTATGACACCCCGTCCTTGAACGGTCAGGCCGCCCTCTTTTTCACCGGAGGACGCCCATGAACCGGTGTTGTGAACTCACCCTCATCGGCCGCGATCCGGCGCGTTTCGATCCCCTGGCGCTTGACCAGCTCGACGCCACCGCGCGTCTAGAAGGCATGGGCCGGGTCGTCGGCCTGCCCGATCTCCACGCGGGCAACGGCATCGCCGTCGGCGCCGCCTTCTGGTCGCCCGACCGCATCTGGCCTCATCTGGTCGGCAGCGACATCGGCTGCGGCATGGCCATGTGGGAAACCAGCCTCCCGGTACGCAAGTTCCGCGTCGGCCAGGTGGACCGCAGACTGCAAGGTCTCGACGAGCCCTGGAATGGTCCGGTTGAAACAGCGCTGGCCGCGGCCGGCCCTACCGGCTACGCCACCCTGCGCGCCGGGGCCGGCCCCCAAGCGCGCCCCGCCGCCGCCAAGCGGTCGGGGGCCCCCCCCCACCGTGCGGCCGACGCGGTTGGGGGGGCCCCGTGGCCCCACCACGCATACCGCGACCGTCAATGCGCGTGCCGCATCTGCATCCAGGGATCGAGCACGCGCAGTTCATCGAGC
>CBIHPL010000063.1:0-11121 GCA_966212005.1 uncultured Asticcacaulis sp. | reverse complement strand
GCTGGCGCAAGGGCAAGTATTCGGCGCGCTACACCATTACCCGGCAAGGACAGGTCGTGGCCGATAAAATCTTCGACTTCATGATGTAGACAAAAAAAGCCGGCGGATCGCTCCGCCGGCTTTTCGCTGTTTCAAAACCTGTTTCAGATTTAGAAAATGAAGTCGCTGGCCGAGACCGAGGCAACACCCTTCAGGAAGATCGACGTGTTGTTGAATTCGATCAACGTGCCGCCATTGACGCTTTCGATGTCGAGCTTGCTGAACTTCGTGAAAGCCAGGCCAAGGTCGATCTTGTCCACGCCGCTGACGAAGTCGACGATCTGGTCGTAGCCATCGTTGCGATCGAAGTGGAAGACGTCATTGCCTGCGCCGCCGGCAATAAGGTCGTCGCCGTCGCCGGCCCAGATGTGGTCGTTGCCGGCGTCGGCCATGATGCGGTCGTTGCCCTTGCCGCCGAACAGCACATCGTTGCCGTCGCGGCCCCAGATGATATCGTTGCCCTTGCCGGAAAAGACCAGGTCGTCGCCCTTGCCGGCGGTCAGGTTGTCATTGCCCTTGCCGCCGAAGACCACGTCATTGCCGGTACCGGCGTTGACCACATCGTCACCCTTGCCGGCGACGATGATGTCATTGCCCGTGGTGGCGGTAAGGTTGTCGTCGAGCTTGGTACCGAAGAGAAGGTTGAAAGAGCTCAGCGAGCTGAGCAGACTGGACAGAACAGACATGAAATTCCCTCATTTGTTAGCGCGCCCCCAACGCTGTGACGAACCTTTCGTCTTTCCTCGCTGGGCCTTGTACGTATGGATGCAAAACCTATGCTTATAATCGCAGGGCAAAAACGTGCCGTGATGAAACACCTGTTTCGTTTTGGGGCCGCTGCCTGCCAACAGAAAGCCATCTTTTTAACTTTTTAGAAATTTATCACTCCTGTTGATTGAATCGGTGCCAGCAGTGACGGGATGACTCTCGCCAGGAAAGGGATACCGCATACGTCCGGCGGGAGAAGGTGCTACAGTACCGAACCCACATCCAGGTTTTGTCGCCTTCCTGGTCCGGATGGACCGTATTACTTCCGGCGCCGCAGAAACGGCCGCTCGAGCGGTGGTCGATAAGAAGCTGAAGCGGGCATTGTCGTGCCTTCGGAATGGACTTAATTGTCGCATTTTCATCACATGAGACGACGAATACACATCGGTCCGCCGTGCATGCTTTGGCAATCCCAAATCCGGTGAATATTGCGGAGCCTTATAAAAAACAGGCTTGCGATGCATGTTCCCGGTTTCTGGCTACCAATACTTGCCGTGAAGAAAAGGACTCGCGCGCGATCAACCGACAGGAGTCATGTGTTTGCCTGTGCTTTCGGCAATGACAGGTTTATAAAAGCCTTTGACGGCAGCAGGCGCGTAATCTTTGGAGCGATGGCATAAGAATTGCTTGTCTGTCTATGGGCGACTTATAATAAAGGCCAGGGGAACCAATGGACAACGAAGTACTAGCAATTCCGTCAGCACCGGCAATAGGTGTTCTTCTCGACACTGTCATCTTTGCGGTGTTTGTCACCATCGTGGCCGGCATAATCGGTTGTGTGACGGTGCTGAATGCACTGGACTCGAAATCGCGGCTCAAGGCGACGGTCTGATTCCTGGCAGGTTTCAGAAAAACAACGGGCCATTGCGGTATCCGCAATGGCCCTTTGTTTTTGTCCTGATTTCCGGATTTTACAGAAACGGGGCGTTACGCCGATACGGGCTGGTCAACCGGCTCAAGACGGTTGGTTCCCAGGGACTGATACACGCCGATCGTCTTTTCGGCGACATGCGACCAGGTCAGGAAGTTGCCCTTGTCGACCACGTATTCGGCCTGGTTTTCAATGCCGTGCGTGAGCTTGGCCGAAATGGCGTCGATGTCGTCAGGGTCGACAAAGTGATGGCTGGGCAGCGGCATGTCCTTGTTTTCCGGAATGTCGCTGATCAGCACGGAGCAGCCCTGGCTGATGGCTTCAAGTGTCGCGTTGGACGACCCTTCGTGCAGTGAAACGTTGACGTACAACGCGCTGCGCTTCAACAGCGCCGGCACGCTGGAGCGCGGCACGCGGCCCAGCAGCTTGACCTTGTCGTTCAGAAGGGGGCGCAACTGTTCTGCGTAGGGTTCGTCGTCGAGACCGCCGGCGACAACCAGATCATACTCGGGATGAGTTTCGCTCAGCTTGTTGAACGACCTGACCAGGTTGATCACGTTCTTCGGGGAGGTGACGCGGCCGACCGAAAGAATGAACGGGCGATCCGAGGACAACGGCAAATGGCTATCCGACACAATGGCCGGGTCCAGGGCATTGGGGATCATGTGGACATTTTTCTTGATGCCCTTTTTTGCCAGGCGATCGCTTAGCGCCGGCGTGACCGAAATCACGGCGTCGGCAAAACGCAGCTGCCATTCGGCAAACAGGAAGCCCAGCCGGCCGACAAAGCCCCACTTATTGAGAATGTAATCCGCCGACCCATAGCGCACGACGGTCTTGCAGCCGAACAGCTTGTACACAAGCAGGAATACGGCGGAGCCCAGGCCCTGCAGGTGGACGACATCCGGCCGCATCTTCAATACCTGATAGATCGCATACAGATAATAGGCGATCTTGTCGGTATTCAGAAACTTGACGGTCGGTGACGCAAGCAGCTGAACGCCCCTGTATTGCTCTCCTTTGATGTATTTGTGCAGGCCCATGACGGTTACGTCATATCCGGCTGCCGCCATCAACGGGAAAAGGACTTCGGCATTTTTTTCGGCGCCACCTTCGACATCGGGAATGCCGCGCGCTCCGATAACCAGTACTTTTTTAGACTGCATAACTTATGCCCCTACTTCTTAGTTCTTTGGCTTGCGCATAATACCGCAATGTCAGCCCACACATTAGTCCGTAAAGGATAACACCTTCGATGTTAACATTAGGCATAGTTGACAAGGTTAATAAAAAATAACTTATATGCAAGGATGTTAATACAATCCTATACTTTGGAGTGCATCTTAACGAATAATAAATCATGGTCAACATGCTAATAATCGTCAATACGATGCCAGAGATGCCGTATTCATACACGAACGACACGAACATGTTGTGGGCGTACTTTTCGAACACGCCCTTCCACGCATCCGGACCGAAGCCAATAAAGGGCTGCAGTCCCTTTCCTTCGGCGGCGGCGTGGAGATAACCCGACCACAGTTGCAGGCGGCCGGACAGGAATTGTCGCTCCGGCGTGGTAAATTCACTTGGCATCTTGTCGAGCAGGGCAATCTTGTCGGCGATCTGCAACAACTCGCCAAAGCGGTCCTGGTTCATCGTGAACAACACGGCGCCTCCGGCGATACCGGCCGTAATGAGGCCGCCCCTGATCAGCCACGTCGTCGACAGGCGACGGACCTGGATGGAGGAAATCAGGAAGGCTGCAAACATCGGCAATGCCGCCAGAAGGGCCGTCCGATAGTTGCTGAGGACGATTGAAGCCAGGCTGATCGAGCACCACAAGAGCTTGGTGCGGAAGGTAATGTCACGATTGGCGACGGTGATGACCATCAGGGCCAGCGGAATCATCGAGAAGGTGGCTTCGTGAACATAGCCGCCGATGTAGCTGACGGAACCGTCGCCTTCGGTCGCCTTGAACTGGCCGGTCGCCAGCGAGATCGCCTGATACAGCAAGGGCACCGCAAAGGCCTTGGTCAGGACGGTAAAGTTGAAGCGGTCGTCATCCGGCAGCATGAATACGGCGACGGCCACGGAGAAGAACAGCACCTGCCGGATAAGGGCGTTGACCAGGCCGACATACTCCTGGTTGGCCACGCCGCTCATGACGATCAACACAGTGAATATGTAGAAGACCGCCAGATATTTCAGCTGGAAAATCCGGGGGCCCAGAGCCCAAACACCGGCCACCATGAACAGGATCGTCGACAGGGCATTGATGCTCTGGCCGGCGGCGATGGGAACGATGGTATAGACGTGCAGGAAGTTCAGTACGTAGCGAAGAAGCATCAACAGGAAGAGAAAGCGGAGCGGGGTGCTCAGCTGCCTGGTTATGCCCAGCCACAGCAGAAACAACAGGGCGAATATCCCTATGGCTAGCTCTGGCATCCCCAACATAGGGGCTCTGGCGACGACCTCTTCCATAAATATCTGAATCCTTGTCCCTAAGAATCCAGGTAGTAGTTCTTGACGGCCTTATAATACAGGCCTTGCCCTTCGCCGTAAGCGGACTGCGCCTTGATATCGACCTTGTTCAGGAGCACGCCGGTGACCTTGATGTTGCTGTCTTTCAGGACATTGAGTGCCGCGCGGATGATGGGAACGGCCGTATGACGCCACAGGGCGGAAAAGACGACGGCGTCGGCGTGTTTGGCTAGAATTCGCGCGTCCGTGACCGCGAGAACCGGCGCGGTGTCAAGAACGACCACGTCGAACATGCCGCGCAGCGTCTCGATGAGGTCAGTCATTTCCTTGCGGTCAAAGATGTCGGGAAGCGGCGTCTTCTGGTCGATCAGTGGGATAAAGGCGATGCCGCTATGATCGTCGCGAACCAGTATGTCCGACAGTTGCGCCTTGTTGTTCAGGAACTCGACCAGACCCGCCTTGGCTTCCGAGATCATCAGCTTGCTCAGCGACCGGCGGCGCAGGTCGCAATCGATGACCACGACGGACTGGCCAGCCAGGGCCACGGTCTGGGCAAAGCACATCGAAACGGTGGTCTTGCCTTCGTTGGGAATGGAGGACGTCGTCAGGACGACCTGTATATTGCCCTCGGCAGTGTGGAGCAGGGAGGTCCGCAGGTCGTGGAAACCCTCTGCAAAGAGTGAGAGCGGCTTCTCGGCGATATAGTCCACCGCCAGCTTGCGCTGTGCCTGTGTGCCGATAATGGTGTTCAGGTCGGCGATGCTGGCAAGGTAGGGTACGCCCAGCTTTTCGATATCCTGCCGCGTGCTGACGCCGTTTTCGAGCGCCATCCTGCCCAGTACCGTAGCGCCGGCGGTGCCGCTGGCGAAGATGAAGGCGACGGCAAAGGCCATCGCAAAACCCGGCGACGAGGGCAGGGCCGATTTGGCCAGGGAGACGATCCGGGCGTCAGGGGCTTCGAGGCCTTCGAGCGAGGCGAGTTGGTTGTAGCGGCCAAGATAGGCTTCGTAGACGCTGCGCACGGCCTGGGCATCGCGTTCCAGCTCATTCAGCTGGACCATGGCGCGGTTGCCCTGGGCCAGGCTGCCGCGGGCGGCGGCGACCTTGGCGGCAATGGCCGCAGTCTTCTGGCGCTCGATTTCGGCAGCGGACTCCAGGTTCATGAGGACGCGGTCGGTTTCTTCCTGGATTTCCGTGTCGATGGCCTGCTTCTGGCGCTTGGCTTCGATCAGTTCGGGGTGGCGCTCGCCGTAACGACTGGACAGCTGGGCGATCTTCTGCCCCAGTTCCGCCGACCGCTGGCGCAAGCCCTGGATGACCGACGATCCCTGGACCTCGGCCACGCCGCCGCCGGTAAAGCCGCGGTCGAGCTGACGGCGGGCGCTGCGCAGCCGCGCTTCCGAGGCGGCCCGATCCACTGAGGCGAGGCCCAGCTGCGAATTCAGGGTCGTGATATCCTGTTCGGCCAGCATGCCGCCGTCGGCGGTCAAAAGATTATTGGCGATCTTGAACTGCTGCACCTTGCTTTCGGCGGCCTCGACCTGGCCCCTGAGTTCGTTGACACGTTGCAGCAGCGAGCCTGAGGCGTTCATCTGCCCTTGTTGTTTCAACTCGAGCTGGCTCTTCAGGTACTGCTGGGCCCACTCGTTGACGATGGCGCGCGTTTGTTCGGGAGAGGTGCCTTCGTACGTGATATAGATAACCCGTGCAAAGCCCTGGCGCTTGACCTTGACGCTTTCGATCAGCCGGGCTTCCGCGCGCTTGTCCTTTTCGTCGGCGGGTTCGGCTTCGCGTATGCCAATCATGGACTTTATGGCGCCAATGCCCCGGTCCTCGGTAAATTCCTTGATTTCATTGAGCCTGAGGCTTTTGACGACACGCTTTGCCAGTTCGCTCGACTTGACGAGTTCGACCTCGGTATCGACCGCGAAGACGTCCGTCGTCAGTTGCGGCACGACGTTTTCGTTTGGAACGGCCTTGATCTCGCGCGAGTCCACCATCACAGCGGCGGTCGCCGAGAATTTCTTGGGCTGTGCGATCATGACGGCAAGCACTGCCACGAAGACAACAACGAAGATACCAATGAAGAGCTTCATGTGCCTGCGCGCATGAAGGAGCAAGGTGTGTATATTAATCGAAGGAAGAAAGTGCTCGGAGGCGCTTTGCTTGTCTTTGTTTTCCATATTCATCACGGGTGTCACAACATTGCTTTCAAGGTCGGTCATTCATCATGGCATAGTGGAGACGCGTATCGGACGCGAAGCATTCACTTGCCGCACAGCTGGAAAACATATTGATGGCAGGCCAACCCCAGCATTTGGCCTAAGGGATATTTTCGGTCGTAGTTTTCGCCGCATACTGTCAGCTTCGCATTAAGAAACGACTGACAATGCCCCAAAAAATAGTCTTGATATTCACAGATGTAACCCAACAGGAGAGGGTTTGAAATACCAAAATTGGTAATGTCGGCGAGTGTTTCTATATCGCAACTTAAGTGTCTCAGGCCGCGAAAGCTGTGTCGCTTTGCTCCTGTATGTGAGGTGCCAGAACGTTCCAGTACTGATCGATCGTCGCCTGCATGTCGTAGCGTCCGGCGCCGGCCAGAGCCTTCTTCGCCCAAACCGACCTGACCTCTGGCGAAGAGTACAGGTCGAGAGCGGACGCCATGGCCTCCGCATCATTTACCGGGACCAGAAGGCCATAGCGGGCTTCGATCAGTTGCGTGACGGGCATGCTGGCCTGTTCGTGCAGAATCTCGGACGGTCCGGAACGGCAGTTGGTCGCAATGACGGGAACGCCCAGGGTCATCGCTTCGGCAAGTGCGTTGGGGAAGCCCTCGCCGTTGGACGGCAGCACGAACGCCATGGCGTTTCGGATATATGGGAACGGATTGGTGCTGAAACCCGGAAACAGGATCCGGTCGCTTAAGCCGGCCTGCTTTGCCTCGTCCTTTAGCTGGGCCTCGAGAGCCCCCTTGCCCAGGATGACGAGGTTTGCCGCCGTTTTGCTGCGGGCCATGGCCGCGATCAACAGTGAGAAATTCTTGCTTTCGACGAACCGGCCCATGGCCAGGAAGTAAGGCGCCGCCGGCAGCGGAGTTGCCGGCCCTTCGGCGGCGAGTGCCGTGATATGGTCGCGGTTTATCGGGTTGGGGATCGACACCAGCTTGGCGGGCGAGATGCCGAAATTGTCGCGCAGGTCTTCGGCAATGCCGCCCGAGACGCATATGATCCGGTCCGCCATCGGATAAATGGTCCGGACCAGGACCTTCGATACAGTCCCGGACAGGCCTTTGAAATGCCCCGACGTATTGGCGCGTTCCGAGATGACCGCCCTGTGTTTCAGCACGCGGCTGCTCAGGGCGTTGATGACATTCGCCCGCGTCAGGAAGCTCAGCACGAACTTCGCCTTGAGCTGCTTTCCCAGCTTCAGGAAAGCGGACAGGCCCTTGGGCAGGCTGCCCTGGGTGCGCAGGCGGTGCACCGTCGCCCATTCAGGCGGGCTATAGGCTTCGTGCGCTTCGTCGTCGAGCAGGACGAGGTGGATGTCGTACTGCGCGCGGCGGTCTTCGCTATGCTTCAGCAAGGTCATCATGACGCGCTCGGCGCCGCCGCCGGCCAGCGAATTGAGAAGGAAGATAACGCGCGGTTTCAAGGGAACGACATCAGACATGGGCTTTGATCCGCGGGGCTATCAGGGTCATCAGGCGGGTGTAGAGCGGGGCGATCTTCTTGGGCACGACCGGTCCGATTTCCTTATGCAGGCGCAGCAGGAAGGCCTGGCCGAACAGGATAAGCGACAGGGCATAGATCGCGCCCCCCGCGATCGCCATGACGGCGACGCGGAGATAGATGTTCCAGGCGCCGAACAGCCAGGTATGGGACAGGTACAGGGTGGCGAGCATGGTTCCGGCTGCGAGGAGCGGCGGGAGCAGGTGTGCGAACCACTCCCCCAGGCGGATGTCCAGCACCGTGGTCGTCTTCCAGATGACATAGGGGAGGGTCAGGTAGGTGGCGGTCACCGCGGCCACGGCGGCCCAGACGATGCCGAACCGCGTGCCGTACCAAAGCGCGGCAAGGCCGAAGATCAGGTTCAGCACCTGAATAACGACCAATGGCCGTGATAACCCGGCGGCAATCAGGGCCGACGATGACATGCGGGTGACAACCAAAGGGACGACGCCCAGAGACAGCACGGTCATTATGGTTGCGCTGATCGCCCACTTGTCGCCGAAAAACAGGGTGATCAGATCCGGCGCCAGGGCGGCCGCGCCCAGAAAGACGGGGAAAACGAAGGTCGTCGTGACTGCCATCACCGCCAGATAACCCTTGCCGGGCGCTGCGGTTTTGTCATTGCGCCGGGCGAAGGCCGACAACGATACATCCTGGATCGGCTGGACCAGAACCTGGGTTGCCAGGTCAAGGCAGCGCGATCCGATGCGGAAGAAGGCAAGCTGCGCCGATCCGAGAACCGCAGATATAACCATGTCCGGCAGTTTGGTAATCGACAGCTCGATCAGCCGGCTACCAGTGACGTTGGCGCTGAAGCCGCTGACGTCACGCACGACTTTCCAGTCGAACTGGAATTTGGGCATCCAGCGCGCTTCGATCCACGTGACGACGGTGGTGATGACCGCCTGGACAATCCGCTGGAATACCAGCGCCCAGATACCGAAGCCGTTGAATGCCATATAGACAGCCAGGGCGCCGGCCGCCGTGTTGGCCCACAGACCGCGAAGCGCCAGCTGATTGTATTTGAAATTGCGCCGGAGGTAGGACACGTGCACGGCGCGCGCCGCATCGATAATGAACATCGACGACAGGGCCATAAGCGCCGTCGACACCGAGAGGTCGAAGTGTGTCGCGATGACGAATTTCGATATGACCAGGACCACGGCCGTAACCACGGCCGCCAGTCCGATGTTCAGCCAGAAACAGGTAGAGGCGACGCGATCTTCCCATTCCGGGCGCTGGATGAGCGATTCCGGAATGCCGCCGAAAGCAAGGACGCGGCCGATGTCGATGAAGATCACCGCGATCAGCACGGCGCCGATTTCCGCCGGCGCCAGGACACGCGCCAGGGCCGCGAAAACAACGAAGCCGATAATGTTGTTCGCTACGGTCCCCAGCATCATCCACAATGAGCCGGACAGAAGTTTGGATCGGGTCTGCGACATGCCGTTACTTTCCCGCCACGCCGGCAAGCGGGGCAGGGGAGGCCGCGGTTTCCTTTTCTGGGATCGTCGCATCGACCGGCGAGATGCGGATGAGCAGCTTGTGCAGGCCGACCAGTGAGAAGAGCTTGATGAGGTTGGCGATGAACAGCTTGCGGAAGCGCCATTCGCACAGCCACGAGGCGCCCCAGGCGATGGCCGAAACCGACACGAGGGCGACGACAATGGCGACATCCATGCTGACATAGGGCGAGATCAGCTTCATGATCGTCAGACCGATCATCTGGTGGAACAGATAGATCGAGTAGCTGTACTTGCCGATCCACATGAATACGGCATTCTTGAAAATCATATGATCCGCCGCGACGAGGAAGGCGAACATCATGATGAAGAGGACGTTGTCTTCGGCCTTGAACAGATGGATTTCGTAGACACCGATCAGGGCCGTGATGCAGGCCATGAAGATGACAGCCGTAAACAGACCGTCGAACTTCTTGCGGTAAAGCGCGACGCCGATGGCGAATATCGGCAGGTATTGCGAAACGAACAGTCCATGCAGGATCTGGCTGACGACGCGGAACTGTTCGGAGTCGCTGAAGCCGATCGGACCTGAGCGGTCGAAATACAGGATCAGGAAGTCGAGCCCGGACGCCGCCAGGGCGAAGACGCAAAAGGCCGTCGCGAAGCGCTTGGGGAACAGAACGGCGCACATGCCGATAAAAAAGTAGAATTTAAGCTCGACCAGCAGGGACCAGAACGCCCCGTCGATCCAGTCGAAGCCTAGATCCGCCGCAAAGAACATCGTGCCGATCAGATCGAGGACATCGCGTCCCTTCTCATAGAACTGATAGCTTCCCGTTGTGACGGTCGGCGGCGAGAAAAACTGAAGGAAGACAAAGACCGTCAGGTTGGCGAGGATGAACAGCGGCCAGATGCGCGAGATGCGCTTGGCATAGAAATCCGCCAGTGTTTTAGAGGCTTCCAGCGATTTGGCGATCAGGTAGCCGCTGATGATGAAGAAGAGCAGAACGCCCAGCTTGCCGATGTGCTGCTGGATCGTCGGGCCGCTCGCAAAGCCGAAGGCCGAAGGCGGCAGACGGTCGGAATAATGGAAATAAACGACAATAAAAACGGCAATGCCGCGCCATTGCTCGATAAATGTGTCTTTTATCTTTTCCATTGCAGACCTAAAATTAGTGCGCCGTCAGTTGTAGTCGTGTCATTCAGGAGCGGCCAAGCAGTTATGCTCAATGTGTTCATTAACGCTATGAACTGTGCGCCATTATGAATGCGCGAAACGCAGTGCATTTTCCGTGCCAATTTACGCGTTGAACGGGAATACGCTATACTGTGTGTTAAATCCGTTAAGCCGTTGATCCACTGGCAAAGTTTTTTCAGTAAACGGTATTCGGGCCCAGCCGGGCAACAGAGACCAAGTCTGCCGATGGGCCAGCCGGTACAAAATCTAAAAAGGTAGCAGGGTTAAGAGCTATTCGTTCGGCGCGCGAAAATCAACCCGAAATGCTGCGCCGCAACAATTTTGTTGCTCTTTAATGTCCGGACTCGATGTTGTTTTCTCGACAAGGCACAAAAAAACGAGGAACCGCAAGGTTCCTCGTTTCTAAGCTTTGGACCTGCGGCTCTGATCTTATGGATCAGGCCGCCACGTCGTATTTTATTAGAACGCGAAGTCCGAAGACGAGACCGAAGCCACGCCCTTCAGGAAGATCGAGTCCGAACCGTAGGAGACGGTCGTGCCGGCGGCGGTCGTCGTGATGACGAGGTCGCC
>CBIHPL010000062.1:0-11124 GCA_966212005.1 uncultured Asticcacaulis sp. | reverse complement strand
GTTCGAACAGGGCCTTGATGAAGTCCTGGCTCGGCTCGGTGTCGAACATCCAGCCGAGGACTTCCGGGTCCAGCAGGTTCCAGCGCGCGCGCTCGGTGACGCGGGTGCCCGTCTTGGGGCGGCTTTCGACCATGCCCTTGGCGGCCAGGATGCGGATGGCTTCGCGGTAGGCCGAACGCGAGATATCGAGCGAGGTCGACGAATCGATCTCATTCGGCAGGGTCTCCCCCGACTTGTAGACGCCGCGCAGGATATCGACGCCCAGGCGGTAGGCGAGCGCGCCGTGCAGACGGCCCTGGTTCTGATAGGGCGGGGTTTGCGACAGGGTCGGATCGCTGCGCAGAGGGTGCGCGGCGCTGCCCTTCAGGCGGCCTTCGGTCGGCGGCAAGGTCGGCTTCTTCATGCGCCTGTCATGACACTTAAGAGGCGGTTTGACAAAGTATTTTTCGCCAGAAAATTTGCCAAGCCATTCTTTTGTCTGAGTAAATTGTCGGGCGGGTTCAGGCCGGATTGTGCTTTTGCAGGAAACTGAGCGCCGTCTCCATCATCGCAACGCGCGCCGACCCTTGCGTCTCCCAGTGGTCCTGTCCCTTGTAGGCGACGAACTCGACCTCCTTGCCGGCGGCTTTCAGCGCCTTTTCCAGGCGTTTGCTCTGTTCGATCGGCACAACCGTATCATCGGTCCCGTGCAGGAGCAGTATGGGGCAATAGGCCTTCGCCGCCTGCCTGACCGGGGAAATGTCGTCATAGGTATTGCGTTCACCCATGCGTTCTTTCCAGATCAGCACGGAGGTGCGGCTGTCGCCGGTCTGCATATCGACATAGTCGATGAAGCTTTTGGGGTCGGTGACGCCGGCGACCGATACGGCGCAGCGATAGACGCCCGGGTCGAGGGTGGCGCCGGCGACGGCTGCATATCCGCCATAGGATGCCCCCATAATGGCGACGCGCTTCGGATCGACGATGCCCTTGGCGACCAGATGACGCACGCCGTCAGAGATATCGGTCTGCATCTTGCGGCCGAATTCGCCGTTTCCGGCCATGGCGAAGTCGCTGCCGTAGCCGCTGGACCCGCGGAAGTTGGGTTGCAGGACCGCATAGCCATGCGCCGCCAGGACCTGAGCCTGCCAGTCGAAATTGATGTGGTCGCGGGCAAGTGGGCCGCCATGCGGCAGGGCCACCAGTGGCAGGTTCCGATCCGGCTTGAAAGGCGGAAGTGTCAGGTAGCCATGGATTTCCAGTCCGTCCGCCGCCTTGTAGGAAATAGCCTGCTTCTCGGTAATCCATTCAGGCGGCAGGTCGGGATAGTTGCTCGCTACGGGGATGACCTCGCCCGTGACGAAGTCACAGAAGAAGTAGCTGCCGGCGTCCTGGGCGTCTTCGACATAGACGATCATCTTGCGCGGATCTTCGGCGCAGCTTTCGATACGTGTCCGGACGTCCTTGCCCATGACTTCGGGCAGGGCGTCGTAAAGCTTCTTCATCAGCGGATCGGACCACTCTTCGGTGAACCAGTCGTCGTGGCGGCTGAACCCGGCCAGCCGCCGGGTGGTGGGGTGGAACAGGGCTTCGCGCGGCTTGCCCACGCCTTCGGGATCGAGCGGAGCACTCAGTGTGCCGTCGGCGGAGATTTCCCGGAAGCCGATCTCGTCGTCATCCTCACCGACATAGACGCGGATCAGGACGGAGTTGCCGTCGCGGCCCAGGCCCAGCAGGTCGGGATAGTTGAGGGCTTCGCCCTTCTGGCTGTAAATCCGCTTGAAATCGACCTTGCCCTTTTGCAGGGCGGTATTGAAATAGAGATCCCACTGCTTGCGGTCGTCGGCGAAGTCGGCATAGGCCACGGGGCGGCCATCGGGGGTGACGACGAAGTCCTTGGTCGCATTACTGCCCGTGATCAGGCGCTTGCCCAGTTCGTTCTCGAACCCGAAGCTGTACAGGCAGACCTCGTTGTCGTCCTTCATGCGCTGGTTCGAAGCGGTAACGCGATATTCGCCATCCAGCTTGATGCGCTGCATGTGGCCGTAGACGATGCCGTAGAAGCCTTCTTCGCGGGAAAAGAATGTGCGGACCTTGACTGTTTCGAGATCGACGCTGCGCGCGACCAGGAATTCATGACGCCCGCCGGCGAACATTTGCAGACTGGTGGTCGTGGAGTTGGTCAGGACCACGTGGTTGTTGCTGCCCCATATCAGGTTACGTACCTTCGAGGCGCCCATATTGACGTTCCGCACCTTCTGGCCGCCGACGTCGAAGTAGAGGAGCAGGTTGGTGTCGTTTTTCTGCGTCACCACGGCGACGCGCTTGCCGTCCGGCGACAGGGCGATCTGGTCGACCATGGGGGGCTTGGCATAGGCGGCGACCGGCGGCCGGGGAGGGGGCGGCCCTGCGGACGGAGCTGTATCCGCGGCTTGCGCGGATGCGATTTCGGGCAGGGTCGCTGCTGTGACAACGCCAACGGCCGCGCCAAGAACGCCGCGACGGCTCAAGAATTCAGACATACCGGATCACTCCCCCAACTCCCTGCCGCAAAACTAGCGCGGTGCGCGCACCTTCGCAAGATTCGCTTAGGAAAACTGGTTGCGGAACCAGGTCATTTGCCGTTTCGCGTAGTTGCGGGTCTTCTGCCGGGCCAGGTCGAGCGCGGCATCGCGTGTCATGCGTCCTTCGAGATAGGCGGAAAATTCGCCAAGCCCCAGGACGCGCATGATCGGCCAGTCGGGCCTGAGGCCGCGTTCCATCAGGCCGCGCACCTCGTCGAGCGCGCCTTGATCGACCATGACCTGAAGCCGCTCGTCGCAGCGCGCATAGAGCCATTCGCGATCCGGCGTCAGGATTTCCAGGTCGTAGGCCGCGCCGGGCAGCGCAGGTGTCGTCCGGTCCTGCCAGTCGCTTAGACAGATACCGGTCTGAAGCCATACCTCCCAGGCGCGGGTCAGGCGCTGGCGATCGTTGGCGAGAATACGCGCTTCCGACCTCGGGTCGGCATGTTTCAGCTTTTCGCTAAATATAACTTCGCCCATAGCGTCGTAGTCGCTGCGTGCCCGTGCGCGAACGGGCTCATCGATCTCGGGGATTTCGGCCAGGCCATGGACCAGGCTGTTGAAGTAGAGCCCTGTGCCGCCGGTGACGCAGACCGGCCGGCCGCCATTGCGTGCGGCATCGAGAAAGGGCAGCGCGGCGCGCAGCCACTCACCCGCTGACCACGTGGCATCCGGCGGCAGGTGGCCGTAAAGGACGTGCTCGGCCCTGGCCATGTCGGCGGCGGTCGGGCGCGCGGTCAGGATAGGCACGTCCGTATAGAGCTGCATGGAGTCGGCATTGAGGATCAGGCCGCCTGTTTGGTCCGCCCAGTCCAGCGCCCTGGCGGACTTGCCCGACGCCGTCGGTCCGGCCAGCAGGTAGATCGGTGCAGACACGGCGGATTAGCCCTTTCAAGCCTCATATAAAACGCCTATGTGACGGGCGAATTTACCAGCGTCAAGAAAGTCTGAGATGCCCGACCGCGATACCGTGCTGAAAGAACTGAACCGCATCACCGACCCGGCCACCGGCCTGGGGCTCAGCGATGCGGGCATGGTGCGTGGATTGGTGGTCAGCGAGGACCGTGCCGGCTTCATGCTGGAAGTGCCGCAGGACTTGGTTTCGCGCTACCAGCCGGTCCAGCAGGCAGCTGAAAAACTGCTGGCTGGTTTGCCCGGCATTACCAAGGCCCAGGTGGCCCTGACCGCCGAAGCCCCCGGCACACCACCGCGCGCCAAGCTGTCGGACCGTGCGGTCAATGACGGCAAACCCAAGGCACCGGTGGCATCCGCGCGTCCGGATCATGTACGCCAGGTCATCGTCGTCGGGTCCGGCAAGGGCGGCGTCGGCAAGTCGACCATTTCCTTGAGCATCGCCCTCGGCCTGGCTGCCAACGGGTTGAGCGTCGGTTTTCTCGACGCCGATATCTACGGTCCGTCTGCCCCGACCTTGCTGGGCCTGCGGCGGCCGCCGGAATTCGGCGACGACAAGAAGATGGTGCCGTTCGAAGTTTTCGGCATCAAGGCCAATTCGGTCGGCTTCCTGGTTGATGCCGACCAGGCCATGATCTGGCGCGGGCCGATGGCGTCGCAGGCCCTGACACAGCTCCTGACCCAGACGCGCTGGGGGACAGCGGAAGCACCACTGGATGTGCTGATCGTCGACCTGCCGCCCGGGACCGGCGATGTGCAACTGACCCTGACGCAAAAGACGGTGATCGACGGGGCGGTGGTGGTCTCGACGCCTCAGGAAATGGCGCTGTCGGATGCGCGTCGCGCCATTACGCTTTTCGAGAAAACCGGAATCAAGGTCCTCGGCGTCGTCGAGAACATGGCCTATCTTAAAGGCCCGGACGGCTCGGAGATGGAAATCTTCGGCCGCGGCGGCGCCAAGGCCATGGCGGAACAGGCAGGCGTCGCCTTTCTCGGCGAAGTGCCGCTCGATCCGGCCCTGCGCCGCGGCTGCGACGAAGGACAGCCACTGGTCGCAGTGCAGCCGCAAAGCGAAGTCGCAGCCTGTTTCAAGACGATGGCCGCAGCCATTCAGGGCCGGTTCGGCGCAAACTAGGCCTGTGCCCTGGTTCGCCAATATACCGCTTGCGTGGATTACGGCAGTGTTTCACGCCGTCCGGTCGTACACTTTCAGTGTCCAGGCGTAGTCATCGCCTTCGGCCTTTTCAAACGCTTCCTCCGACGATAGCGTCCATTGACTCTCATCGATCGCCGGAAAGAAGGTGTCGCCGTCGACGGTCGCGTGGACCTGGGTCAGGTAGATGCGGCCGGCCTTGGGCAGCAACTGTTCGAAGACATTGGCGCCGCCGATGATGCATATCTCATCGGCGCCATCATCGACCGCGTGCTCGCGTGCGATATCGAGCGCTTCGAACAGGGTGTTGCAGACGATGCCGCCTTCGGCCTCGAACTTGAGGTCGCGGCTAAGCACCAGGTTCAGCCGGCCGGGCAGGGGCTTGCGCGGCAGCGAGTCCCAGGTGTTCGAGCCCATGATGATCGGCTTGAACTGAGTGATTTCCTTGAACTTCTTAAGGTCCGAGCGGATATGCCACGGCAGCCCGCCATCCTTGCCGATGACACGGTTTTCGCTCATGGCGACGACGAGGGCGAGGCGCGTCTTCGTGATCATACGGCCACCGGCGCCTTGAGCGCGCCGTGCGACTGATAGTTCTCGATGCTCAGGTCGGCATAGTCGAAGCCGAACAGGTCGGTCTTCGGCGCGAGCTTCAGTGTCGGAAACGCCATCGGCGTGCGCGTCAGCTGCGTCGTCGCCTGCTCGACATGGTTCAGATAGAGGTGAACGTCGCCGAAGCTGTGCACGAAATCGCCGACCTCAAGACCGGCGGCCTGCGCGACCATATGGGTCAAAAGCGCATAGGAGGCGATGTTGAACGGTACCCCTAAGAAGATGTCCGCCGAGCGCTGATAGAGCTGGCATGACAGCTTGCCATCGGCGACGAAGAACTGGAACAGGCAGTGGCACGGCGGCAGGGCCATGTCGTCTACTTCTGCCGGGTTCCAGGCCGAAATGACGTGGCGGCGCGAATAGGGATTGGTTTTCAGGTTGCGCACCAGATTATTCATCTGATCGATAATCCGGCCATCGGGCGCGGCCCACGACCGCCACTGCTTGCCGTAGACAGGCCCTAGATCGCCATTGTCATCGGCCCATTCGTCCCAGATGGTGACGCCATGGTCGTGCAGGTATTTGACATTGGTATCGCCGCGCAGGAACCACAGAAGCTCGACCGCGATCGACTTGAAATGGACCTTCTTGGTCGTCAGCAGCGGAAAACCCTGGCTGAGATCGAAGCGGATCTGCCGTCCGAACAGCCCCATCGTCCCCGTGCCCGTACGGTCCTCGCGCCGGACGCCATTGTCCATGATGTCGCGCAACAGGTTGAGGTACTGATATTCGGGGTGATCAAACATGCCACGCACTTTATAGAGGGACCGATTCTTGGAAGGGAGTTTACCCGTCATGACCCTGCCCGTCTATCACGACCGCGACTGCGACCTGTCGATCATTGGCAACAAGAAGGTGCTCGTCATCGGCTACGGCAGCCAGGGGCGGACGCAGGCGCTGAATGCCCGCGATTCCGGCGTGACGCAGATCAAGGTGGCATTGAAGCCCGGCTCCGCCACGCGCGCAAGGGCCGAGGCCGATGGCTTCGAGGTCGTGACCGTGGCCGACGGCGTCCAATGGGCTGATGTGATGGTGGTGCTTACCTCCGACGAAGCGCACCAATCTTTGTTCCGCGACGAGATCGCGCCGCATCTCCGCGCCGGCCAGGCGCTGATCTTTGCCCACGGCCTGTCGGTTAATTTCTGTCTGGTCGCACCGCCCACCGATGTCGATGTCCTGCTGGTCTCGCCCAAAGGCATTGGCCCGCGCATACGCGACATCTATGTGGCGGGTGAGGGCGTCTTTTGCCTGTTCGCCGTCCAGCAGGACGCCACCGGCCATGCCAGGGCACTGGGGCTTTCGTTTGCTGCAGCACTTGGTTGCGGCCGCAAGGGCATACTGGAAACGACCATGAAAGCCGAATGTGAGAGCGATCTGTTCGGCGAACAGGTCGTGCTGTGCGGCGGGACGCGCGAGCTGGTGACGAACGGCTTCCAGACCCTGGTCGATGCCGGATACCCACCCGAAGTGGCGTGGTTCGAGACCTGCTATGAGCTCAAGCTGGTCGTCGATCTGCTTTGGGAACTGGGCATGTCGGGCGGCTTTGCCAAGATTTCCAATACGGCCGAATACGGCGCCTACCTGACCGGCCCGCGCATCATCAACAACAGCTCGAAAGCCGCCATGCAGGACGTGCTCAAGGACGTTCAGTCCGGCGATTTCGTCCGCCGCCTGATGGCGGACTACGATGCCGGCAGTCCGGACCTTATGGCGCGGCGTCAGGCTTTGAAAGATAACCTGCTTGATAAGACCAAGGGTTATCTGGACGCTGTCGCTAAGACCAGTTGAGCAAGGTTTCACCTCTCAGCATCGTCTCCACCTCATCCGTGTGCTTGCGTACGCCATTGTCGTGCAGGATCAGCGGCGGCAACAGGCGCAGTGGCGCGCGGCCCAGCCGCTTGGCGCGGACGATCACGCGCTTGGCTTCCCTGTCGGCGAACGGCTGGATCGGACGGATGATGAAAGAACCGGCCTTTCCGGACAGGCCGCTCAGGATATCGCCCAGACGATCGGCTCGGTGAATAAAGACGATGTCGCCGCCATCCTTCACCGCTGCCAGGGCGAAGTCGAGCCAGGCGCCAAGCCCATCGTCGGCGATCCAGGCCGGGCGTTTGGCTTCGTGCGGCGGGCGCAGGGTGTCGGGATCGTCGAAATAGGGCGGGTTTGAAAAGACGAGATCGAAGCGGGGAAGGTCCAGCGCCTTGAAGCCCATGCCGATATCGCCTTCGATGATCGCGACATCGTGCATCGCATTCAAAAGCACGTTACGGCGGGCAAGATCGGCATAGATCGGTTCACGCTCGATGCCGTTGAGATCCACATCCGGACAACGGGCCTTCAGCGACAGCAAGGCCCCACCCGCACCACAGCCCAGTTCCAGCGCGCGCAAGGGTTTGCGCCGTTCGCTGATAATTCCCGCACAGGCCGCCGCCAGCAGCGCGCCGTCCATGCCGATACGATAGCCTGTTGCCGGCTGCATCACTTTGACGCGCTGCCCCAGGAGATGCGTAAAAGCCTCAGATGTGTCAGACTGTACGGTGTCGTCGCGGCTTTCGGTTGTCATACGCTCTTCGATGACTAAATGTTTGCCCTAAGGCTCAAGCGCACCTGTACCACGGTGACGAATAAAAGCCACGGGGCATGGACTATACCGCTCGGGCGGTTTATGGCCTTGCCATATGTCAGGAGTAAACGCTTTGGATTCGGCCAATATCGACACGGTACGCAGCACGACGCGGGAGGTGACTACGCCCAAGGCGGACGTGCGTGCCCTGGTCAGCCTGACCGATCCGGACATGGCTGGTGTCAACGCTCTGATCACCGAACGCATGCAGTCCGACGTCCCGACCATTCCGGCCCTGGCCGATCATCTGATCGCCGCCGGCGGCAAGCGTCTGCGTCCACTGTTGTGCGTCGCCGCCGCGCGGCTGTGCGGCACCGACAACAGCAATCACCATAAGCTGTCCGCAGCCGTCGAATTCATCCATACCGCCACCCTGCTGCACGACGACGTCGTCGACTCGTCGTCGCTTCGCCGTGGCAAGGTCGCCGCCCATCTGATCTGGGGCGCGCCGTCTTCGGTTCTGGTCGGCGACTTCCTGTTTGCCCGCGCCTTTGAGTTGATGGTCGAAACCGGTTCCCTGCGCGCGCTGGACATCCTGTCCAAGGCGTCGGCAGTCATCACCCAGGGCGAGGTGATGCAACTGATGAAGGCCTTCGATCTCAACCTGTCGCAGGACGACTATATCGAGATCATCTCGGCCAAGACCGCCGCGCTGTTTTCCGCCGCGTCGCAAGCCGGCGCCGTCGCAGCCAATGCCCCGGAAGCCAAGGTGCAGGCGCTTTACGATTACGGCCTCAACCTCGGCCTGGCCTTCCAGATCCAGGACGACGTGCTGGATTACCAGGGCGCCGCCGCCGATCTCGGCAAGAATGCCGGCGACGACTTCGCCGAAGGCAAGTCGACCCTGCCGCTGCTGCTGGCCATGGAGGCCACTCGCGCCACGGAAAGCTCCTTCTGGGAACGGACGATCGGTAAGCGCGAACAGACCGATGGCGATTTCCAGCACGCCCAGGCTCTGATGCGCACGTCCGGCGCGCTCGATGGCGCCCGTGCCGTCGCCGAAGCCTATGCCGACAAGGCACGCGCGGCACTGGGCATCTTCGAGCCCGGTCCGTGGCGCGACGCGCTGGAAAGCCTGGCGCTCTATAGCGTCGAGCGCGAAAAATAGGCGTGCGGGCCGAAGCCGTCGTCCAGCCGTCGCCGCCGCAGGTCTCCCCTGCGGCTCGCAGCGAGGAAGCGCGTTTCTTCGAGCTGGACATTCTGCGCGGACTGGCGGCCATCCTGGTCGTGGTCTTCCACTACAAGCACTTTCTGCTCAGCAATACCGAGATTTTCGACTATGCGCACCTGCCGTTCGGCGTGTTGCTGACGCCGGTCTATGTCTATGGCCAGCACTTCGTCGAACTGTTTTTCGCCATATCGGGCTATGTCTTTTTCTGGCTTTACGGCGATGCGGTCGCAAATCGGCGTCTGAGCGCGCGCAGCTTTTTCACCGCGCGGTTCGCCCGGCTATATCCGCTTTATCTGGCCATGCTGATCGCGGCCGTTGTCCTTCAGGCCGCCTATGTGGCGCTGTATGGCGCGCCGTTTATATACAAGCACAATACGGCGACCGACTTCGTCCTAAGCCTGTTCATGGTCCAGCAATGGCTGCCGGGGGCCGAGCAGACCTGGAATGGTCCATCCTGGTCGCTGTCGGTCGAACTCTTCCTCGCCTTCTTTGCGGTTGCTTATCTGCGCGGCAACCGGCCGCTGGTGCTCATCGCCATCGTCGTGGCAGGCCTGGTCTTCAAACACATCCAGCCCGAACCGGTCAGCGACTTTTCACGCGGCGTGCCAAGCTTTTTCCTGGGCGGGCTGGTCTTCCACGCCGTGCGTTTTCTCGACCAGGAACCCCTGGCGGTCTGGCGCGCGCGTCTCGATACGGTCCTGAAGTGGCTGGTGCCGGTATTGTGGATGCTGACCTATGTCCGCGCCCATCCGCTGATCTGGCCGCCCGTCAGCGCGGTCCTGCATTTGCCGCCGCCGATAAAGGTTTTTGACACCCTGACGATCGAAGGCTTTGTCTACGGCTTGATGCCGCTGACCCTGCTGGCGCTTGGTCTGCGGCGCGAGAACTGGCGCCACCCCCTTCTGTCGCTGGAGCGTCTGCGCGGCGCCGCATGGATCGGCGACATTTCCTACTCGATCTATCTTGTTCATTTTCCGCTGCAGGTCGCGATCATGCTGGTCGTGGGCCAGTTCAGCTGGACGGACCGGGTTGCGATCTTTGCCTCCCCCTTGGCCTTCCTGACCTTCCTCGGCGTAGCGGTCGGACTGGCGCGGCTGAGCTTTGTCTGGTTCGAGATGCCGGCGCGCGAATGGCTGCGCCGCAAATTGCGCCGGCCTGAGAAGCCGATGTAGCGCCAGTTTCCGCCGCCTGATAAACCTGAAGACAGATTCGCAAGCGGAGGTGTTGCAATGGCCGATACAGGCGTTTTTGTCGGGCAGGCCGAAAGTGGCGACATGCTGCCCCAGGTCCTTTTGTACACGCGCGCCAACCGGCACGGCCTGGTGGCCGGCGCCACCGGCACCGGCAAGACGGTGACGCTTCAGGTCATCGCCCAGGAATTCTCCGATGCCGGCGTGCCGGTCTTCGCCGCGGACATCAAGGGCGACCTGTCGGGTGTTGCACTGCCCGGTACGCCCAATGAAAAGCTGCTGGCGCGCGCGCAAGCCATGAAGCTCGACCTCACACCGGCCGCGGCGCCCGTCATCTTCTGGGACCTGTTCGGCAAGAAGGGCCATCCGATTCGCTCAACCATCTCCGAGATGGGGCCGCTGCTGCTGGCGCGCTTGCTTGAGCTCAACGACACCCAGGAAGGCGTGCTGAACATCGTCTTTCACGTCGCCGACAAGCAGGGTCTGCTGCTGCTCGACATCGCCGATCTGCGCGCCATGCTGAACCACGTCTCGGAGAATGCCAAGACGATCAGCGCCGAATACGGCCAGGTCGCGCCGACGTCCATCGCCACCATCCAGCGCGCCCTGCTGCAGCTGGAAACGCAGGGCGCCGACGGCTTCTTCGGCGAGCCGGCGCTTAAGCTCAGCGACCTGATGCGCACCACGACGGATGGGCGCGGCTATATCAATGTGCTGGCGGCCAACCAGCTGATCGAAAGTCCGCGCCTCTATTCGACCTTCCTGCTGTGGCTGATGTCGGAGCTGTTCGAGGAACTGCCGGAAGTCGGCGATCCGGATAAGCCCAGGCTCGTCTTCTTCTTCGACGAGGCGCACCTGCTGTTCCGCGAAGCGTCGCCGGCCCTGCTGCAAAAGATCGAGCAGGTCGTGCGCCTGATCCG
>CBIHPL010000061.1:0-11215 GCA_966212005.1 uncultured Asticcacaulis sp. | reverse complement strand
AAAACGAAACCTAGCACAGCGCGAGGCCATCGCGCTACCCCCGCCGTTGCTGTACCACACCTCGTTGCACTGGTACTCAGTTTATTTGAATGTATTAATGTGTGTATTCTTGATTTAACATGTCGCTTGTGTGGTGAGCTCACGCGCGCACACGGCACACGCTGCAGCGGCGTCATGGTGCCGTTCAATTGGCGCCAGACGGCGTCGGGTCGCGTGCTGGTTGGCTTCGGCGGCGGCGCTGGCGCATCGTTTGCTGGCACTGGTGGCGGTGGTGGCGGTTCTTCGGGCGGTGGCGGCAGCGCCCCGTTGCCGCCGGTCGTCGTCCGGCCGACCCAGGCGGAAGCCAGCCGTTTCCTTGTCCAGGCCAGCTTCGGTGCGACGGACGCGGATATGTCCGCAATCACCGCCACGACCTTTTCCGACTGGATAGGCCAGCAGGTTGGAATGGCGGCCGGCACGCCGCACCTGACCTGGGTTGACCGGCGCCTGGCGGAGCTGCGCGCGGCCAATCCTTCGGCCAACGTCAATGCCAACCAGTTCTACGAAAGCTTCTGGAACACCGCCGCCACGGCGCCGGATACATTGCGCCAGCGCGTCAAGTTCGCCCTGTCCGAAATCTTTGTCGTCTCGTTCGCGATGGATGGTGAGGACACGCGTGGACTGGCCTCCTACTACGACATGCTGGGCAGGAACGCCTTCGGCAACTTCCGGCAGCTGCTGGAAGACGTTACCTACCACCCCGCCATGGGCATCTATCTGACCTATCGTGGCAACCAGAAGGAAGACCTCCGCACTGGGCGCAATCCTGACCAGAACTACGCCCGCGAAGTCATGCAGTTGATGACGATAGGTCTTTACCTGCTGAACACGGACGGGACGCTTAAGAAGGACATTTTAGGCAATGCCCAGCCCACCTACGGTCAGAATGACATCGACGGTCTGGCCAAGGTGTTCACCGGACTGAGCTGGTACCATCCCACGCCGACCAATTCCACTTTCGGCGGCGGGTCGCGGCATGCGGAATCCTATACGCTGCCGATGACGGTCTATAATAACTATCACTCGGTGTCGGCCAAAAGCTTCCTCGGCACGGATATCGCTGCGTCGGCAACAGCCGATGCGGCGGCAGATATCAAGGTCGCGCTCGATACCTTGTTCAACCACGCCAATGTCGGTCCGTTCATCGGCAAGCAGCTGATCCAGCGGCTGGTGACCTCGAACCCCAGCCCGGCCTATGTCGGCCGCATCGCCGCCGTGTTCAATAATAATGGTTCAGGTGTGCGCGGCGATATGGCGGCGGTTGTCCGCGCGATACTTCTCGACACCGAGGCGCGCACCGCCGGCGATGCGACCTACGGCAAGCTTAAGGAGCCGATCTTTCGTCTCGCCAACTGGATGCGCAGTTTCGAGGCGACATCACAAAGCGGCAACTGGCTGATGGGATCGACCTCGGCCAACACGTCGTTAGGTCAGTCGCCCCTGACATCGCCGTCCGTATTCAACTTCTACCGCCCCGGCTATGTGCCGCCGAGGTCCACCCTGGGCACCAAGGGATTGCTTGGGCCTGAGTTCCAGTCGACCGACGAGGTTTCGGTCGCCAGCTATCTCAACACCATGCAAAGCGCCGTGGGCAACGGTATTGGCAGCAGCAACGATATCCGCTCGGGCTACGCCAAGGAACTGGCCTTGGCCGATAATCCTCCGGCGCTGATCGACCGGCTCAATCTCCTTTTGTATGGCGGCGACCAGTCAGCCGGGCTGCGGACCAAGATCAGCAGCGCCGTCAGCGGCATCGCCATTCCCGCCGGCACCGCCACGCAGGCCCAGATCGATGCTGCCAAACTCAATCGCGTCAAGCTGGCTGTCTTCCTCAGCCTGGCTGCTCCTGAATATATCGCACAACGGTAACCCCCCATGACCGCTCATCTCGATCGCCGCGAGTTTCTTCGCATGTCCGGAGGTTTGGCCGGACTGACCACCGCTTCCGCCTTTGGCCTACAGATGGCTGCCGCCGGTACCGCCGCCGCCGCAGGCGCCAGCGACTACAAGGCGCTGGTCTGCATCTTCATGTATGGCGGTAACGACGCCAACAACATGGTGCTGGCTACGGACGATGACTCGTGGGGCCGTTATTTCGCGGCACGGAACCAGGGCGCGGATCCGATTGCCCTGATGCCCGTGGGGATGGATGCGACGCCCATTGGCCAGGTGAATGCGCTGACGGGCCGCACCTCGGCGCTTGCCCGCCCGGAGCAGTGGGGCGGCGTCCTGCCGATCGTGCCCAGGACAGCGCAGGCCATCCCCACCGGGACCTCGGCCTCGACCCGTACCTTTGCCCTGCATCCGGCCATGGCGCCGGTACAGGAGATTTTCAATACCGGACGCCTGGCCGTGCTGGCCAATGTCGGCACCTTGGTCAATCCGGTGACCAAGGCGCAGTACAAGGCCAGGAGCGTTCCCTTGCCGGCCAGTCTCTATTCGCACAACGACCAGCAGTCGACCTGGCAGGCCGGAGCCGCCGAGGGCGCGCGTCTCGGCTGGGGTGGCCAGATGGGAGATCTCCTGGCCGGCGAGAATGGCGTCAACACCATCTTCACCGCCATTACCACCCAGGGTGCCGCGGTCTTCCTGGCTGGCCGCAATGTCCTTCAATACCCGCTGAGCTCCAACGCGTCGCCTGCCATGGTGGTCAACGGAACGATGGCCAGCAGTCTGTTCGGGTCGTCGGCGGCGCCGGCGGTGCTCAAGGACATCATTATGGAGATGGGCGGGGCCAGCGACTTCGCCAACGACTACGGCGCGGTCACCAGCCGTTCGATCGGCGCGGCATCGACGGTCAATACGGTTTTCAGCCAGTCCGTCGTCACCAACATACCCGCGCCGCCGGTCTATACCAATCCGGCGAAAAACGCCGTTGAAACCAACGCCGTCGCCGTCCAGTTACGCACCGTGGCGCGCATGATCGCCGCCGCGCCGACATTCGGGCTCAAGCGTCAGGTGTTTCTGGTCAGCGCCGGCGGTTACGACACGCACGATACGCAAAACCGCGATCAACCCAACAATCTCGGCAAACTGGCCCAGGGGCTGAAATATTTTGATGAGGTCCTTGCCGATATCGGCGGCGTCGACATGCGCGCCAATGTGACGGCGTTTACCGCCTCCGACTTTTCGCGCACCTTCAACACCAATGGTGATGGTACCGACCACGCCTGGGGCGGACACCATCTGATCATGGGCGGTGCGGTCCGTGGCGGAGACATGTACGGCCAGTTTCCGACCGTCGGCATGGACCTTGACGGCTTCAGCAACCCCGACATGGCAGGCGGTGCCTTCGTGCCTACGACCTCTGTCGATCAGTATGCGGCGACGCTGGGGGCCTGGTTCGGCGTCGGCAACAGCGACCTCAACACCATCTTTCCGAACCTGCGCAACTTCAGTTCGGCCAATCTGGGATTCGTTTAGTTACAAAGGCCGCAATGATGCCGGCCCCTGTTCCGTGCCTGGATCAGTATGATGTTTGACGGAAACAATCATACTGATCCAGGTTTTTGTTTTGTCGCCATATCGCACTAGTGGTGGGCCTTCCACATGGCCGCCATTTCATCCTTGGACAGCATATTGTCCTTGTTGGTATCGGCGGCGGTAAACTTGCCTTCGCCCGCGGCGTTGAACTCGTCGTGGGTGACCGAGCCATCGGCGGCGGCACCCTTCAAATCCATGTGCTTGGCGGACTTTTCCGTTGCGGACAATGTACCGTCGCCATTGGCATCGGCTTCGGTGAACTTGTGGTCCATCGCGGCCTTGTGTTCATCGTGGCTTATCATGCCGTCCTTGTTGGTGTCCATCATCTCCATCTTATGCCCCATGTCACCCTTGTGGGCGTCATCGGCATAGGCGGGCAGGGCGAGCGCGGCGCCGGCAAGGCAGGCGGCAATCATGGCGGTTTTCATCGGGTGTGTCCTGTCTGAAGCAGTCAGCCGGACATTCCGGCCACCCGCCTCGTAGGTCAATCCGCATCAAGGTTCGATAAGGATCTACACGCAGCAGACGTTTTTCTCGCCCGTTGCGTGTGTCGCGGCGACGCGCATATCCGGGTCGCCGCAGTGGTCACATCACGCCTTTACGCTTTCGGCAGCGTAGAACTGGGCCATCGCGGTCAGACCGACCGGCTTGATCTTTGGGGCCTGGCCGGCGGCGCCGAATTGCTCGAAGCGCTCTTCGCAGACCTTTTCCATCATGGCGTAGGCCGGCTTGAAATAGGTACGCGGGTCGAAGACCGACGGCTGTTCCTTGAACACCTTGCGGATGCCGGCAGTGATGGCCAGGCGCAGATCGGTGTCGATATTGATCTTGCGAACGCCCATCTTGATGGCCTTTTGCAGTTCTTCGACCGGCACGCCCCAGGTCTGGGGAATTTCGCCGCCATATTCGTTGATCAGGTCCTGCAGTTCCTGCGGCACCGATGACGAACCGTGCATGACCAGGTGGGTATTGGGCAGGCGTTTATGGATTTCGGTGATGACGTTCATGGCCAGGACTTCGCCGTCCGGCTTGCGCGTAAATTTGTAGGCGCCGTGGCTGGTCCCCATGGCGATGGCTAGGGCGTCGACATTGGTGCGGGCGACGAAATCGACGGCCTGGTCCGGGTCGGTCAGCAGTTGTGAATGGTCGAGCACGCCTTCGGCACCGTGGCCGTCCTCGGCTTCACCCATGCCTGTTTCCAGGCTGCCGAGCACGCCCAGTTCGCCTTCGACCGAAACGCCACAGGCATGAGCCATTTCGACGACGCGGGCGGTGACGTCGACATTGTACTCATAGTCGGCGGGCGTCTTGGCGTCGGCCTTAAGCGAACCGTCCATCATGACCGAGGTAAAGCCATGCTGGATCGCCGAGGCGCAGGTGGAAACCGAGTTGCCGTGATCCTGGTGCATGCACAGCGGAATTTCGGGATAGATTTCGACCAGCGCATTGATCATGCGCTTGAGCATCAGGTCGTTGGAGTAGGCGCGGGCGCCACGCGAAGCCTGGATGATCACCGGCGACTGGACCTTGCGGGCGGCCTCCATGATGGCCAGGCCTTGTTCCATGTTGTTGATATTGAATGCCGGCATGCCGTAGCCGTTTTCGGCGGCATGATCGAGTAACTGGCGTAAGCTGATGCGAGCCATATTTAGTCTTCCCTCTTTTCTCGGCACGCTTTGGTGGTCTGCAAATGCCCGTCTTCCTGTGTGCCGGTGCTCACGTACTTAAGTGCGCTCCGCTCCGTTGCTCGGATACCCAGACATTTTCGACTCACCACAGCGCACCTTTGGCTGTGTGTGTGCTCGCCGGATGTGGCCCCGGTCGAGCGTCGACTACGAGTGTGGTCTTTTGACTTGTTTTGCACTCGCGAAATATAAATTTTAAATAGTGTTGTCGGTTCGATCTTCCGCCATGCAAGACCCGTACCGACCTATCTCTCCAACGCGGCTACTCCCGGCAACGCCTTGCCTTCCATCCATTCCAGGAAAGCCCCGCCGGCGGTCGAGACAAAGGTCATGTCGTCCGATACGCCCGCATGGTTCAGCGCGGCCACGGTATCGCCACCGCCTGCCACGGCCACCAGCTTACCCGATTTTGTTTGCGATGCAGCAAATTTCGCCGCGGCGACGGTTGCCGCATCGAAGGGTGGCAATTCGAACACACCCAGGGGGCCGTTCCAGATCAGGGTCTTCGACCCGCTCATGACTGTTTTCAACTGCTCGACCGTCTTCGGGCCGGCGTCGAAAATCTTGTCTTCGCCCGACAGTGGGGCGTCGAGGCCCTGCGTGCGGTTGTCGGCATTGGCCCTGAATTCCTGGGCGACGACGACGTCGACGGGCAGCAGGATATTGCATCCCTTGTTTTCGGCTTCCTTCAGGATTTCCAGTGCCGTGTCCTTCAGGTCCTTTTCGCACAAGCTGCCGCCGATGTCGTGGCCCTGGGCATAAAGGAAGGTATTGGCCATGCCGCCACCGATCGCCAGCGCATCCAGCTTGCCGACCAGGTTCTTGAGCAGGTCGAGCTTGGTCGAAACCTTCGAGCCGCCGACGATACCGAGCGTCGGACGCTGCGGATTGCCTAGCGCGTCGTCGAGCGCCTGCAATTCGCGCTTCATCGACTCGCCGGCATAGGCGGGCAAGAGGTGCGCCACGCCTTCGGTCGAGGCGTGGGCGCGGTGTGCCGCCGAGAAGGCGTCATTGACATAAATGTCGCCCAGCGCGGCCAGTTGTTTGGCAAATTCCGGATCGTGTGTTTCTTCGCCGGCGTGGAAGCGGACGTTTTCAAGCAGAGCGACGCTGCCGGCCGGAAGGAGCTTCAGCAGATCGGCGGCATCAGGACCGACGCAGTCCTTGGCGAAACCGACCGTGACGCCCAGCAGTTCCGACAGCGGGCCGGCGACGGGGCGCAGCGACATTTCCGGCACGACCTTGCCCTTGGGGCGGTCGAAGTGCGCCAGAAGCGCCACCTTGGCGCCCAGTTTCGTAAGCTTTTCGATCGTCGGGACGGCGACCTTCAGACGCGTATCGTCGGTGATGCGGCCGTTTTCCATCGGCACGTTGAAGTCAACGCGCACCAGGGCGGTCTTGCCGGTCAGCGAGGTCAGGTCGTCGAGAGTCTTGAAAGGCATGTATTCATCCTGGGAAACGAGAGCGCCAGGCTCCGGCCCGGCCACGTCGAAAAACCCCGCCGGAGCGTCTCCGGCGGGGTAAGCATCAAAGGAACTTCGAGAAGGCGATAGCCGTGTCGGCCATGCGGCTCGAGAAGCCCCATTCGTTGTCGTACCAGCTGAGGATACGGACCAGCTTGCCAGAGATGACCTGGGTCTGGTTGAGCGCGAAGGTCGACGAGGCCGGCTCGTGGTTGAAGTCGGACGAAACCAGCGGCTCGTTTGTGTAGGCCAGGACGCCCTTCATCGCACCGTCGCTGGCGGCGACGATGGCGGCATTGATCTCTTCCTTGGTCACTTCGCGCGACGCGTTGAACACCAGGTCGACTGCCGACACGTTCGGAGTCGGAACGCGGATCGATGAGCCGTCGAGCTTGCCCTTCAGTTCCGGCAGGACCAGGCCCACGGCCTTGGCGGCGCCGGTCGATGTCGGGATCATGCTAAGCGCCGCGGCGCGGCCACGATAAAGATCCTTGTGCATCTGGTCCAGCGACGGCTGATCGTTGGTATAGGAGTGGATCGTCGTCATGTAGCCCGACTCGATGCCGCACAGGTCGTTCAGCACCTTGGCGACGGGGGCCAGGCAGTTGGTGGTGCACGACGCGTTTGAAATGACCATGTCCCCGGCGGTCAGGCTGGTGTGGTTGACGCCGTAGACGATCGTCTTGTCGGCGCCATCGGCCGGTGCGGAAACGATGACGCGCTTGGCGCCGGCTTCCAGGTGCGCGGCGGCCTTGTCGCGCGCGGTGAAGATGCCGGTGCATTCGAAGGCGATGTCGACCTTGAGGTCCTTATGGGGCAGCTCGGCCGGATTCTTGATCGCCGTCACCTTGATCGGCGTGTAGGTGCGGCCGTTGGCGGTGATGACCAGGCTGTCGCCTTCGACCTTTACTTCCGCCGGGAAACGGCCATGTACCGAATCGTAGCGCAGCAGGTGCGCATTTGTTTCCACCGGGCCCAGGTCATTGATGGCTACGACTTCGATATCCGTACGATTGTATTCGACGATCGAGCGGAGAACGAGGCGGCCGATACGGCCGAAACCATTGATGGCGACGCGAAGAGCCATGGGTGGAAATCCTTTCGTGCGAACAAGAGCGATATGCCGAAAAGGGAAGCAGCGGTTTTCGGCTGATATCGTCCACAAAGACATGGCGTTCCAGAACAGGAAACGCGCGGTCGTTCTTTAACCTGAAGGCAGGGAAGTCAAGCCTTATTTCGCATGTTGATAGGGGTGTTAGCGCTAACGCAAAGCCCGGCCGTCCAATGGCTTTACCGCAAGGTTAAGCCTGGCGCCTGGGCAGGGTCAGTTTCGCTTCCAGCCCGGACACGGTCCGGCCTTCATAACGGTTTGCCAGGGTGAGCGTCCCACCTTGTGCTTCAACGAGCGCGCGGGCAACGCTCAGCCCCAGGCCCGCACCACCGGTGTCGCGGTTGCGGGATGTTTCCATGCGGAAAAATGGCTCGAACACCGCTTCCAGCATATCCGGCGGAAGGCCCGGACCGTTATCGCTAACGCGAAGCTCGGCATGGTCGCCCCGCGTCGTCAGTTCAAGCCGGCAGTCGCCGGCGTACCGACAGGCATTTTCGATCAGGTTGGTGATGACGCGTTTAAGGGCCACGGTATCGCCCCGCACCATGACGTTGGGCTCTATGCGCGCCGGTTCCATCGGGCAAACAGCGGCCATGTCCTCGGCCAGCGCATCGACGAGGGCGGAAAGGTCGATAGGGCGGAGGGATTCGCCAAGCTTGTGCGCTGAGGTGAAGCTCATGGCTGAACGGATCAGGCCGTCCATATGACTGATGTCGTCGCCGAGCTTGTCCTTCAAGGGGGAGGGCAGGTCCTCGATGCGCAGGCGCATGCGGGCAAGCGGCGTCTTCAGGTCATGGGCTATGGCGCCCATCAGCGCCGTCCGGCTTTCCATCTGCTTGCGGATGCGCGTCTGCATGGCGTTGAGCACGTCGGCGGCGGCGCGGACCTCACGCGGCCCCACGGCCAGCACCGGCGGCGCGTCGGCTTCGAAACCGACCTTCGATGCGGCTTCCGAAAACGCGATGATCGGCCGCGTCAGGCGGCGCGACAACCACCAGGCAAGCGGAAGTATCAGCAGGGCGGTCAGGCCGAAGCCGAGCAGCAGACGCGTTTGCCAGGGCTGGATCAGGACCTTTGGAGGGTTGACGACCCGATAACGTCCGTCCGCCAGCTTCCACGCGGCGCTGAAGCTGGGATAAAAAACATCGCCGCTGCCGCCGGCGGAAAGAATACGGAAGCCGGGCCCGGGGCCGCTGTCCATTTCAGGAGGTGGAGGCGGGCGATCCCCGCCTGGCGTCCTAACCATGAATTCCTCACGCATGACGATGCGAGGCCCTTCCCCTTCGCCTGGTGGCGGTCCGTCGATGCGCCGTGCCCAGCGCGCCCGCATGTGATGGGGCGTGAACTTCACCCAGACGGAGTCCGCGGGCACCTTCAGTTCAGCCGCCAGCCGGGCCGCCAGCATGGCTTCCGCGGCGCGGAGGCGGCGATGGTCGGGCGATGCGGTAACATAGGCAGGCGGCGTGGCGACCGTCTCGGCTTTCAGACGCTTGCCGTTGTTGAGCTTCGCTTCGCCGGTTCTCAGCGCCGTGGCCACTTCGCGCATGGAATAGCCCGGCGGCGGCGGATCGGGCGCCTTGAGAACGATCAGCGTATTGATGCCGAGCGCAAGGACCAGCACGGCCAGGCTCAGCCCCAGCACCTGCCAGAAGATGGGCAGGGAGATGAGATTATGGGATTTAGGGGAAACGCCGTCTACGCGCACTGTAAAGCTACATCCTCATCTCAGCGGTTTGAACATATAGCCGACACCACGGATCGTGCGGATGATTTCTTCATTGTGGTCATCGCCCAGCTTGCGGCGCAGGCGCGAGATCTGCACGTCGATCGCCCGGTCGAAGCTGTCCGAGTTCGGCCCGTGCATGGCATCCAGAATCTGGTCGCGCGTCAACGCCCGGCCGGGGCGCTCGAGGAAGACCCGCAGCAGTTCGAATTCGGTATTGGACAGGGCCACCTGCACGCCATCAGGCCGCACAAGGGTGCGCTTGATATTGTCCAGCTGCCAGCCGAAAAATTGCGTGATCGGCGACTTCGCGCCGAACTGCGGCCTGTCTTCACGCCGGCGCAGCACTGCGCGAATACGCGCCAGAAGTTCACGCGGGTGGAAAGGCTTTGCCATATAGTCGTCCGCGCCCAGCTCTAGGCCGACGATGCGGTCGATTTCCTCGCCGCGCGCGCTCACCATGATGACCGGGGGGCCGCCCTTCTCGGTCAGGCGCTTGCAGATCGACAGACCGTCCTCGCCCGGCATCATATAGTCGAGTACGATCAGTTCGATGTCGCCGCGCGCCAGGATTTTCTCCATATCACGACCGCCCGCGGCGGTATGCACTTCGAAACCATTGTTGCCGAGAAAGGTTCCGGTGAGGTCACGGATGTCCTTGTCGTCGTCAACGATCAGAATGCGCGGAGACAGTACGGGCGAAGGCTGCATGATGGCCATGGACATGGATTAGACCCCAGAAGGCGAATGATGGGCGAAACTCTCCGATCCTTTGGGCCTTCTGATTGCTGAGGGGCAATATAGCATCTTATTGCTGCCACAATTCGCACTTTTTTGACATCACCGGGTAATGTCGGGCGGTTAGACATAGGATTGCCGGGGGTGAACCTCCGTGACTGACATTAGGGAACTGCCATGTCAAATCTCAAATCACCGTATCTGATCGGTCTGGCCGGCGTACTTGGTCTGGGCGTGATTGCCGCCGCCGCCATCGCCGCCGACGGCCCGAAGATCGAAAAGCGCGACGTTGTTATTCGTCTGGCGCCTCCGGCCTTCGCCGACGTGGACGCCAACAAGGACGGCGTCATTTCGCAATCCGAGTTCGACAGCTTCAACGCGGAACACAGGGTGCCGCTGGAAGACGACGATCTGCCGCCGCCGCCGCCGGGCGGCAGGCGAATGCGCATGGCGATCATGGGCGGAGAAGGCCTCGACACCAATAAGGACGGCAAGATCAGCTTCGCCGAGTTTTCGGGGCCGATGAAGACGCACTTCGAGGAATTGGATGCCAACAAGGATGGCGTGCTCGACGAGAGCGAACAGCCCAAGGATCGCATGTTCGAGCGCCGCCTGCGGCGATAGCCATGTCGAAAGTCCGGGTACAGGCTCCACCCTCCCGGAGCCTTGCCTTGCGTGGCAGGAGTTGAGAGTCTCCTGTTCCGCCCGACTGACCGGAGCGCCCCACACGCTTCGGTCTTTTTTTTTGAAAAGCCGCGACGGGTTATCCGGGAGTACGCGTTTGATCGTTGACGCGGCCCGGATACGATCACGCAAACCTGACTGGCGTGGTTAACGGGAAGCGAATAGAACAATAGAGCTTCTGATGTGAACTGGTATTTCCCGGCACCAGCATCTGCAGAAGAAAGTCGTGGGGGCCCCCCCCGCCCCCCCATTTTGGTTGGTCGAACGCCCCCCCCCGGGGGTGCCCGGC
>CBIHPL010000060.1:0-11289 GCA_966212005.1 uncultured Asticcacaulis sp. | reverse complement strand
CCCTTTTCGATGCGTTCGAAGGCCTTTTTGACGGCATCGGCCGACTGGTCGAACAGGACAACCGCATAGCCCGACTGGGCGCAGACCTGGGCGATCCCCGCGCCCATCTGACCGGCGCCGATAATGCCGACTGATTTGATGTCCATGGCGGAATCCTTACATATGAAAGCGCTTAATTTGGATAGGACGCCTTATTGCGCAATGCAATATGAAAAGCAGTAAGTGATCACACCTCCCCGCAGGAACGGAGAGGTGTGATCGCGCAATGCGTCTTTTCGGGTGTTTAGCCGAGCGCGCCCATGAGCGACGGGATGGCGGTCTTGTAGTCTTCGACCAGGCCATAGTCGGCGATGCTGAAGATCGGCGCTTCCGGATCCTTGTTGATGGCCACGATGACCTTCGAATCCTTCATGCCGGCCAGGTGCTGGATCGCACCCGAAATGCCGACGGCGATGTAGAGGCCCGGCGCCACGACCTTGCCGGTCTGACCGACCTGATAGTCGTTGGGCGCATAGCCGGCATCGACCGCAGCGCGCGAAGCACCGACAGCGGCGCTTAAACGGTCGGCCAGCGGTTCGATGACCGCCTTGAACTCTTCAGCGGAACCCAGCGCCCGGCCGCCGGAAACGACGACCTTGGCCGCGCCCAGTTCCGGGCGATCGGAGACGACCTTTTCTTCGCCGACGAAGCGCGTTCCTGCCGCCGCGGCAGGCGCCGCAACCGACTCGACGGATGCCGAACCGCCTTCGCCCGCGGCCTTGAAGGCCGTGGTACGGACCGTCAGGACCTTCTTGGCTTCGCTGGTCTGGACGGTTTCCAGCGCATTGCCGGCATAGATCGGGCGCACAAAGGTGTTGGGGTCGACGACTTCGATCACGTCGGACAGCAGCGATACGTCGAGCAGGGCGGCAACGCGCGGCGCGAAGTTCTTGCCCGAAGCCGAAGCCGGGATCGCGACCGCATCGTAACCGGCGGCCAGACTGTTGATCAGCGCCGCCACGTCCTCGGCGATTTCGGCCTTCAGGCCGGCCGATTCCGATGTAAGAACCTTGCGCACGCCATCGATCCTGGCAGCCGCATCGGCCACGCCCTGAACACCGTCGCCATAGACCAGCACGTCGACGTCAGCAGACAGGGCTTTCGCCGCCGTCACCGTCTTGTGCGTCGTATCGCGCAGGTGGGCGCCGTCGTGATCCGCAATAACCAGAACCGCCATATCAGAGCACTCCCGCCGACTTGAGGCTGGCGACCAGTTCGGCCGCATCCTTGACCTTTACGCCCGCGCCGCGCTTCGGCGGCTCGGTGACTTTCACGACCTTGAGACGCGGCGTGACGTCGACGCCGTAATCGGCGACCGTCTTCATATCCAGCGGCTTCTTCTTGGCCTTCATGATGTTGGGCAACGAAGCATAGCGCGGCTCATTGAGGCGCAGGTCGGTGGTGACGACCGCCGGCAGCTTGACCCCCAGCGTCTGGAGGCCGCCGTCGACTTCACGCGTGACCAGTGCCTCGCCGTTCTCCACGACCACCTTGGACGCGAAGGTCGCCTGCGGCCAGCCCAGCAGGGTCGAGAGCATCTGGCCCGTGGCGTTGTTGTCACCGTCGATGGCCTGCTTGCCCATGATGACGAGGTCAGGGCTCTCCTGTTCGACCACGGCCTTCAGCAATTTGGCGACGGCCAGCGGTTCGACGTCAACGTCGGTCTGGATCAGGATGCCGCGATCGGCGCCGATGGTCAGGGCGGTAATGATCGTGTCCTTGGCCTGCGCCGGCCCGATGGAGACGGCGACGATCTCGGTCGCGATGCCCTTTTCCTTCAGGCGGGTCGCTTCCTCGACGGCGATTTCGTCGAACGGGTTCATCGACATCTTGACGTTGGACAGATCGACGCCCGACTGGTCGGCCTTGACGCGGACCTTGACGTTATAGTCCAGAACCCGTTTGACGGGCACGAGTATCTTCATGACGTTACCTCTGTGTCCAGACCCTGCGGCCTTTCGTGCAGCCTTAACAAAAGTTGACGTTCGCGTCAATATACGCGATTGGCAGATAAGTGACGCCGCACAGGACCAATGTCAATCTTTCGCACATGCATTTGCTTGCATTTTCAGGTAAAACGCACCCGTCAGGGCCCACGCACCAAAGCGATTGCCCTCACCGCAGGTTTGGCGCATAACCGGCACAGTTTCCTTGCCGGTCCGCATCCTTATGAAAAGCTATATTCCGTACCTGAAATACATCTTCCTGGGTTTGTTCCTGGTCATCTCGACCGGCGTCGCCGGTTACGACCTTCTCTATACCAAGCCAAAGAAGAAGTGCGATACCGCGGCCAAGTGGTGGTCGGACAAGGACTGGAAGTGCTACACCCCCGTCAGCATTACGACCTTTACCAATCGTGCGGTCGATGCCGCCGCAACCGCGGATACGAAAACGCCTGACATAAAATAATCAGGCTTTCGACGGCACCCAAAGGACGTCGGCCCGGCCCAGATCATTGGCGTGGCGCGCCAGGACGAACAACAGGTCCGACAGGCGGTTCAGATACTTCACGACCTCGGGGTTGACCGGCTCATTTACGGCGACCGTATCGCGCTCGGCGCGGCGAACGATGGTGCGGGCCATATGCAGGTGGGCGCTCAAATGCGTTCCCGCCGGCAGGATGAACGACGTCAGGGCCGACAATTCGGCATTATGGTCGTCGAGGGCGGCTTCGAGAGCATCGACCTGGGCCGCCCTGATGCGCAGCGGCGACCAGGACACCTCATCCGAAGGGGTCGCCAGATCGGCGCCGAGATCGAACAGGTCGTTCTGAATCCGCGCCAGCAGAGCGTCCACGCCATCTGCGGCATAAAGCCGCGCCACGCCGATGGCGGCGTTGGCTTCGTCGACGCTGCCGATGGCGGTCAGGCGCGAATCGGATTTGGCGCGACGGGTACCGTCGGCCAGGCCGGTCGTGCCGTCATCGCCGGTGCGAGTGTAGATCTTGTTGAGTTTAACCAACTACTTGCCGTGCTGCCACGCCCAGGCCAGCGCGATCAGCAGGACAATGGCAATGCCCTGGGCCATGACACGCCAGCGCATCAGCCTGTTGCCCCATTTGGCATTGAAGTCGCCACCGCGCACCATGCCGAAGATTCCGGTGAACAAAATGCCCAGCACGGCCAGCATGGCAATCAACGCCAGGATGAAAAGAAAAGTACTCATGAGGCCTCTATTCCCCTTTCACGGGTAAATGTCGAGACCTATATGGTACTCGTTGTCCATAATATCTCGAAATGGCACGAAGTCATTGAATTAAGGCGAGATTACGTCACGAAAAATTCGACAGTTGCGGATTGCGCCCGCGTTTAGCGCATACTAAGAGTGTAAGGCCCGAGGGGGAAGTTGACCTTAGGGAAGGTTGTGTGTGTAGTAAAATGTACGATCAGAGTGATAACAGTAGAATGAAAAACAGCGCCGAGACGCTTCCCATGGGCACCCGAGCCCAATCCAAGGAGCGTAACCGTCAAAAGATTCTTGAGTCGGCCATGACGCTGTTCCGCGAGCGTGGTTTCGAAGCCGCGACCCTGCGTGACATCGCACGCGGCGCTGGTCTTTCGACGGGCGCCCTGTTCGCGAATTTCGCGGACAAGAACGAAATCTTCCTGACCGTGGTCGAGGAAGAGAACAGCCGCGTTATCCGCGTGATGCAGGACGCGCGCGATGCGTCGCTGGACCTCGTGCAAAGGCTGCATCAGCAGTTGATGCGCGGCTATGAGGCCGCCCAGATTAATGCGCGCCTCATCCTGTCGGCATTCGTCATGCGCTGGAGCGCCGAGCAATCCAGCCTTACCGAAGTGGCCCGACTGTCGGATATGGTCCGCGAGACCCTCTTCGACACCCTGAAAACGGCTCAGCTTGCCAAGGAAATCCCCACCGACGCACGCATCGACTGCGCCGCGGAAATCCTTGAAGACCTGTGCTTCGCCAACCTCCGCCGGGCTTTCCAGAAGTCCGACAATGGCGCGGGCTTCGATGTCGCCCAATTGTCCGACAGCCTGTCGGTACAGATCGGCCTGGTCGTCTCCGGCCTGAAGACGTTGAGGGCGTAATCTCACGCCTTCTCCATAAACAAAAAAGCCCGGCATCCTTCGATGCCGGGCTTTTTTGTGACCTGGCTCCGGAGGTCAGCTCGTCCACTTCAGCGTGGCAGGCTTTACCGGATTGACGAAGGCGCGTTTTTCGGCGCGATGCGCCAGCCACTCCTTCTTGAGCTGCTGATACCACTTGGCCTGGGTGTCGGCGTCATCGATCCACAACAGCGAAGGATCGTATTTCAGACCTTCGTTCTGCAGGTTGACCATGTCGCCGTCCTGCTTGAGGAAGGCCTTGGCGCCATAACGGAAGATCGGTGAGATCAACCGGAACAGGCCATGGTCCGACCAGAAGATTTGCGTGATCCGCGTCGTCCTGTCATCGATCGGCGTCAGGCAGGTCAGGCCCAGGACCTGCCTGTCCCCTACCTGGATATGCTCATAGCGGATGCCCGGAAGCCGGAAGGTGATCTCGGTCGCCGGCGCGCCGCCCAGTATCTTGTAGGCACGGCTGTTTGACGAAGGTGCATGGCGAACCATGGCGAAACCGTATTCGCGCGGCTCGAACGCCTTGATTTTGGACAGCTGCTTCTTGGCTGACCGCCACCACCATTGCTGATGGACATAGGGTCCATGCGCCGGATCCATCAGGCCCACGACCGCGTGGTCGATATGGCTGTCGAAATCCATCGTCTCGACAATCAGGGGATCACCACCGACAACGCCCGGCAACACAGGGGGCTCGTGGTCTGGCTCGGCCGGACGCCGGGAATCATTGGTGATGTAGATCCAGACAATGCCCTGCTGTTCACGGATGGCGTAGTCGCGGACCTTGATGCGCTCGACATCCATGGACTGGTCAGGCGTCAGGGACGGCACCGAAGTACAGGTGCCCGAGGTGTCGAAGGTCCAGCCATGATAGGGACACTGGACGACGCAGCCCTTTTCAGAGCGCACCATCTGGCCGGCGGACAAGGGCGCGGCGCGATGCGGGCAGATGTCGCGGATGGCGTAGGCGTGGCCGTCGAGATCGCGGCCAAGCAGGACCGGCTCTCCCAGGAAGACGTAGCGCTGAAGCTTGCCGGGCTTGAGATCACCCGACAGTGCCGCGAACCACCAGCAATCCTTGAGAAGGCCTTGTCCGAAGACGATGCGGGCGGAAGGGGGCAGGGCGCTTTGATCAGGCATAAACATATCCGGCTTAGACGTGCCAAGCGTTTAGCATAACCCGAACGGAAACAAAGTGCGACAGGTTTGCGCTGGGCCGATAAACAGGCCTCGCTCACACAAGCCTGCCTATTATGTTACGTCTTCGCCGCGAAACGCCCAAGCGCCTCAAGGAAGGCCGCGTTTTCTGCGTCCTTGCCGATGGTCACGCGCAGAGCCTGCGGCAGACCATAGTTGGCGACATGACGCACGATCAGGCCCTGCGTCATCAGGTATTCATTGGCGGCTTCGGCCTCGGCGCGGTCACGGAAATTGATCAGCAGGAAGTTGCCCGCCGACGGCCGGACGATATAGCCCAAAGCCCGGATCTGCTGCACCATGCGCGGCTGCCAGTTCAGCACCAGCTGACGCGAGGCTTCGATGTGCGCGGCGTCTTCAAGGGCGGCAATGGCGGCAAACTGCGCCGGCAGGTTGATGTTGAACGGCAGGCGGATGCGCTCGATGGCCTCGATAACCGGCTTCGGGCAATAGCCGAAGCCGATACGCAGGCCGGCCAGGCCATGGATCTTCGAAAAGGTGCGGGTGACGATGACGTTGTCGGACGCGCGCGCCATCTCAAAACTGGTCTCCCAGTCCGGCGCATCGACGAACTCGGCATAGGCCTCATCGACGCACAAAAGAATGTGCGACGGAAGCGCGTCGCGCAGTTCAGCGATCTCTTCCGGCGTATTCCAGGTGCCGGTCGGATTGGCCGGATTGGAGAGATACACGATCTTGGTACGGTCATCGACCAGCTTGAGCAGCTCGGCGATTTCCATGCGCTGGTCGGGCTCGGGCGCCAGCTTGACCTCGGCCTGGCAGGCCAGGGCCGAGATGCGATAGGCCAAAAAGCCGTGCTCACCGGTGACGATATTATCGCCGGCTTCGAGATAGACCTGGTTCAGCAGCGAAAAGACTTCGTCGGAACCATTGCCGAAGACAAGGCGATCCGGTTCGAGGCCATGATATTGCGACACCGCCGCACGCAGGGGATTGGCATGGCCGTCGGGATAGCGAAACAGCTTGGCTGACGCCTCCTGATAGGCCGCCAGCGCCTTAGGCGAACAGCCAAGCGGGTTTTCATTGGACGACAACTTGATGGGCTCTGCGACGCCATCGATCTTCGACTTGCCGCCGACATAGGGGGCGATGTCGAGAATACCAGCTTTGGGGGTAGGTTTATCCATTACGATATCAGTCATGTGGCGCCTTGCGTCTTTTGTTGCCCAGGCTTTTAGCCACAGAGCGCCACGAACGCACGAAAATTCTGCCGTTAAAGTTACAAGGGAAACTAAATTCGCGGTGCTGCGCCAATAATGCCACTGAGTGAACCCAGGGCACCGCCGAGACGCGGATCGTGTTCCTGGACGTAGCCACTGAGCGCGAACAGTTTCAGGCCTTGCGCCGTGCACAGCCATTCAGCTGCAAAGCCGCGCTCCGCCAGAGTTTCGACCAGGGCGTTTTCGCGCGCCGGGGAATCGCTGACCCAGAAGGTCAGGTCGTCGCCTGTCGGCTCGGGCGCAATGGCCGCAAACGCCAAAGCATGCGGACGGCTGGCCGACAGTTCCGGTAATGCGGCGATGACACGCACCTTGGGCTCGGCCAGCAAGCGCGCCCACCACGGTCCGCCACGCGGATCCAGGCTGATGACGCCCAGATTGCGGGCATCGCGCGCAGCCGCGATGACGGCCGCGGGATCGTTGACGTAGCCATAGCTCGGCGCGAAGCCAAAGCGTTCGCGCGCCCAGACCAGGACTTCGCGCGAGTGATCGCCGGCGTTCAGGGTCAGGTGCAGGCCGCCGGATGCCTGGCCCTGTATGCGCAGATTTTCGGAAATGAGTTCACGCCAGATGCGCACGACCACGCCATCGGACGCGGCGGTGCGCGGCATCTTCAACAGCTTGCGGATCAGCATGGCTTCGCGGTCGGGGCGCAGCAGAACGGCCGATCCGCTTCCCTCCTCGCGCACCTTGGCCTCACCGATCGCGCGGCCAAGGGCGGCGCGCTCATCGACCAGCCGCAGCAGTTCGCTATCGAGCGCGTCGATCTTCAGGCGCAGATCGGCAAGCGTCAGCGGATTTTCGGTCGTCACACAGTTCTCCGGGCATGGCGCCTGGGCGGGACGATAATCAGGCGGTGCCCTGCCCTGGCGTAATCAGGCGCAGACACTAGGCCCGCGGCTTCGCGACCGCAAGTCCATATTCCATAAAGGTTTTATGGTTTCACTATTTACCAGATTCCTTCAAACCTTACGGCAGGGCAGGCGCGTCCGATACCTTGAACGGTCCGACATAGGCGCCCCCATCGCGGAAATCGACCGCCAGCTTCTGGGCGCCAACGGTGGCCAGCGTCATGTTCAGCAGAGGCGCCATGGCCGTCATGTTTTCACGCGACATCAGACCCGCTGCCGCCAGGACATCGAGTGGCCGGAAGGTGCCGGTCATCTCGGCGTTCAGACGCCCGACCGGCTTGCCATCCGCGTCATAGGTCAGCTTGTCACTGGTCGCCATGACCCGCAATTCGGCGTTTTTCAGCTCGCTCTTGAAGCCCGTGACCGAACCGGCCTGTTTCCATGCCTTCAATCCCGTCGCGAAATCCCGCCCCTGAAAGGCGGTCACCTTGTTCAGCGTGGCTTCGATGTGCATGTCGAGCGGCTTACCTGGGCTGAAGTCACCGACGAAGCGTCCGCCCTGACCGTGCGCCTGAGTGACACGAACCAGCACATCGGCGCTATCCGATGCCCCGGTATTGGGACGGACGTAGGCTTCGAATTTCTTGGCGGAATCAAAAGTGAAGGGCTTGGCGGGATCGGACGGCACCAGGCTCAGATCATTGGCCTCGATGGCGATGCTCGGAACGGTTCGGGTGATGCCGGAAAGACTGGCGCGCAAGGCAGACCCGCTGACCGCCAGCGTGCCGAGATCGCCGCTGCGGTGGAGCGTCGCGCCTTTGGGGGCCACCGCGACCCACTTGGTGATCATGTAGGCATTCGCAGCGACGTCGAGTTCCGGGAAGTCGACGCCGCGTCCCGATGGCGCGACGATGCTGAGGTCGCGCAGATTTACACTGACGCGGAAGGGATAGCCCGTTACCTGATAGGGAGCGACGCTGACGCGATAGCCCTGACGCACCAGACCATCCTGCTGGGCTTTCAGTGTCGTTTCGACCTTAAGCGCGGCATAGAAACAGTAGGCGCTCCAGCCGGCGGCGAGCGCGACAACAGGCCGATTTTGCTACGTTTACGCGGCGGCGGGGCGGACGGCAGGTCGGCGTGCGTATCGGGCATTTCCGGTTCTCTCGAAGTTTAGATCGTTAATCTAGACAGATCATGTGACGGATAAAACCGCAATGTGCCTACTGCAGGTCGGGCGGAAACAGGAAGCGCTGAATGGAATCGATCGCCTCCGCCAGGGTACAGCGTTGCAGCGTCACACCTTCCGGCAAACTTGAAAACATCCGTGTCGGCGCCGCCGAATCGAGCATGACGAAGACGCCGCGGTCATCCTTCTTGCGGATCAGCCGGCCGAACGCCTGCGCCAGACGCGCCCGGGTCAGGGCGTCGTCGTAGAGCTTGTTGCCGAAATGCTGGCGCCGGGCCTTGTGCAGGGTATCCGGGCGCGGCCACGGCACGCGGTCAAATGCAATGAGCCTGAGCGCGCCGCCCGGCACGTCGACGCCGTCGCGCACGGCATCGGTGCCCAGGAGACAGGAATGGTGCTCGGCGCGGAAAATGCTGATCAGATCCGACACGTCCAGCGGATCGACATGCTGGGCATAGAGCGACAGGCCGGCCTCGGCCAGCGGCTGGTTGATCTGTTCGTAAACGGCACGCAGGCGGCGGATGGCGGTGAACAGGCCAAGCCCACCGCCCTTGGCGGCAATGAACAGGCTTTGCATCGCCGCCGCCGTGGCGCGCGGATCGTCACGGCCAACATCGGTAACGACAAACAGACGGGCCTGGCTGGCATAGTCGAACGGCGACGTAATGCGCGCCGTCTTGGCGCCCATCACAAGATGGTTGGCGCCCGTCCTTTGCCTGGCCAGCGAGAAGACGTCGTCAGTCGTTTCGTCGCGCGTGCCGTCGCTGAGCGTCGCCGAGGCGACCAGCACGCCGTGGGCCGGCTTCAGCACGAATTCCGCCAGCGGCAGGCTGGGGTCGACATAGTGACGGTTCAGACTGATATCGACCATGCGTCCGCGATGCATCTCCGTCGAGAACCAGTCGATGGTCATCGGCCTGTTCTGATCGTCAGTAAGGTCGCCGTCTTCGAGCGCAAGTTGCTGGAGCAGTGACCGCCAGGCCGGCAGCAACATGCGCGCGCGCCGTTCCAGTCCGCGCAGTATGCCTTCGATGCGCACACGTTCCGGCGCTTCCAGTTCTCCGGAAGTGTCACCAAGAATATCTTCCAACGCCCGGCAGAGCGCCAGCAGCGGCGCCTCGATTCCCGCCAAGGCGCGCGAGGCCAGCTTGGCCGCGATGCCGACAGGCTCAAGACACGGATGCGCCTCGCATTCGCCGCCCTGATCACCCTCGGGAACATAGCGCCCCCTCTGGCGCGTCTCACCCTGGCGAACCTCGATCTGGCCCAGAACCTCGACCAGCAATGCCTCGATGGGACCGGCCGGCTCCATCCCGCCGCCGCCTTGCGTGCGCACCGTAATGCGCTGGGAAAAACCATCGGACGGCAGGACGGCGGCGGCGCGGATCAGTTCACGCAAGGCATCCTTGGCGGCATCGGTTTTCAACAGGTCGCCGATACGCGATTCCAGCCCCCTTGCCCGTCTCGAGCGGCCTTCGTTGCCGCGTATCCAGCGCCGCAGCTCATAGGCCTCCAGCCCGGACAACCGGGTGGCGAATGCCCCGTCAGCGGCTTCGAAAACGTGGTGCCCCTCGTCGAAAATAATGCGCGACAAAGTGGCCTGGGGCTCGACATCGCCCTGGACGTCCTCGCCGTTCATCTCCGCCGCCATTTCGGCGCGCGCCCGGTCGCGCAGGTCATAGGCCGCCTGCGCCATGACAAGGGCGTGATTGGCGATGACCAGGGACGCGGAGCGCGCCTTGCGCACCGATTTTTCGATGAAACAGACGCGATAATGGGCGCAGGCCGCATAGGTACATTCCCCGCGCCGGTCGACCAGGGCTGAGGGCGTAAGCGTCTGGAATACGGCGGCCGGCGCCGTTACCGGCAACAGTGACGGCAGCCACGTCGGGAAGTCGCCGCCGATGATGTCGCCGTCGCGGCTATAGAGCACCCAGCGGGCGATCAGCACGGCCATGATCACTTCCGGCCCGGTCTGCGCTGAAACCAGCCGCTCCTGGAAGTTCAGCAGGCACATGTAGTTTTCACGGCCCTTGCGTACCACGACCTGCTCCTGGCGCTCGGCCTCGCGGTCGAACAGGGCGCGCGTGTCCTGATATATCTGCTTTTGCAACGCCCGGGTATAGGTCGACACCCAGACCTGCCCCTGCGCCTTGCGTGCCCAGGCATGGGCGGGCGCGAGATAGCCCAGTGTCTTGCCGACGCCGGTGCCGGCCTCGGCCAGCAGCATGTTGGGTTGGTCCTTCACCCATTTCGGCGCAAAGATGTCGCGGGCCTTCTGGGCGAACTCGCGCTGCTCCGGCCGTCGCTCCGCCAGGCGCGCGCGCGTCAGGCCCGCGTCCAGTTCATCGGCGACCTCTTCCTCGCTCAGGGCGACCGCACGGGGATTGCCTTCGGGTGCCTGATCTTCCCATTCTTCCAGAAGCGACCACATTTCCAGCGGCGGCGGCGCCACATAATCGGCCGGCAGGTCGGTGCGATCGAGCGCTGCCTGGACCAACGATGCCCACGTCCAGCCGTGGCGTGCCATCAGCTTTACGCCGGACTGCGCCGCCAGACGGAAGCCGAGGGGCGACTGGGTCAACGTTTCCAAAAGTGAGGAAATGACCTCGAACAGAACCTGCGCCCGCGCGCCGGCGTCCTCGGGTTCGGGAAAACCGCAGGCCAGGGCCAATCCAGCCGCGGAGGGC
>CBIHPL010000059.1:0-11291 GCA_966212005.1 uncultured Asticcacaulis sp. | reverse complement strand
TAGGGACCGATCAGGGCGCCTGGTCCAACCTTCGCGCCTTCCAGGTGCGAAAACGCCCTGATGACCGCGCCCGAGGCAACAGTTACACCTTCGGCGAAGACGACATTGGGTTCGATCGTCACACCCGGCTCGATCTGTGTGTCGTAACTGAAAAACACGGTTTCCGGCGCCGGCATGTGCACGCCGTTCTCCATGAAGGCCTTGCGCGCACCGTCCTGCCAGACACGCTCTATAACCGCCAGTTCCGCCTGGCTGTTGGCGCCCAGCACCTCGGTCTCCATCGCCATGGTGACGCGCGGCTGAAGACCCCGCCCCCGCGCCAGGCCGACGATATCGGTCAGGTAATATTCGTGTTTGGAATTCTCGTTCTTCACGTCCGACAGCAGCGAGAACAACAGTTCGCGGTCGCAGGCCAGGACGCCGGAATTGCAGGCCTTGATGGCGAACTGCTCTTTTGACGCCTCGCGCGCCTCGACGATCTCACTCAGACGGTCACCGTCCAGGACCAGGCGGCCATAGGCGCCGGGATCTTCCGCGACAAAACCCAACACCGCCAGATCTGCCGCCGCCGCCAGCACCAGAACAGGCTCCAGCACCTTTGCGGCCATCAGCGGACTGTCGCCGTAGGTGACGATGACCGTTCCGTCGAAATCCTTCAAGGCTTCGCGCGCGCAATTGACGGCGTGGCCGGTACCCTGCGGCGGGTCCTGGACGATGATGTTTTCGGCGCCGACGCGCTTTTCTGCCGTTGCGCGGACCGACAGTGAATGGTTGCCGACCACAACGATGACCCGCTCACAACCGACGTCGAAAGCCGCGTCGATCGCCCGGTCCAGCATGGTGCGGCCGCCGATCTTGTGCAGCACCTTCGGCAGAGGCGACTTCATCCGCGTCCCCTGCCCTGCGGCCAGGATGACGGCGGCGCGGCGGGCGTGCGGGGAACCGGTATTTTCAGCCATATCAGCGACTCTTCAATTGCGGATCGCGCCGATTTAGCCCATTGCGAAGGCGATTTCGACGGCAATCTTTCCAAGGCTTAAGAAAAATATGGATCTCAACGGTTATATCATCGCGTTCGATCTCGACGGCACGCTGGTGGATACTGCTCCGGACATTATCGGCGCACTGAACCTGGTCCTGCGCGAAGAAGGCATCAAGCCGTATCATCTCGACGAAGCCCGTCCGCTCATCGGCCGTGGTGCGCTGGAACTCTTGCGCCGTGGCTTTGCGCTGGCCGGACACCCACTGGCGCCCGAGCAGGAACAGCCGCTGCTCGATCGCCTGCTCAAGCATTACGAAACCCACATCGACGCCTTCTCGACGCCCTTCGAAGGTGTGGTCGAAGCTATGGACGCGCTGGCGGCCGCTGGCGCCAAGCTGGCGGTATGCACCAACAAGCATACCTATCTGTCGGTCGAACTGATAAAGCGACTGGGCTGGACGGATCGTTTCGGATCGAACCGCGGCTCGGACAGCGTGCCGAATAAAAAGCCCGATGCCGGCCACCTTCAGGCCTGCGTCGACGATATCGGTGGCGACATAAAGAAGACGATCCTGGTCGGCGATTCCGAGACCGACTTCATGACGTCGCGTAATGCCGGCGTTCCCTCCATCCTTGTCAGCTTCGGCTATAGCGAGCGCCCGATCCAGGAACTCGACTGCGATGTTTTGATTGACCACTATGATGCGTTGGTCGGCGCCATAAAGACGGTGATAAAATAGTCCACCCTCTTGCGCGCGAACAAACCTCAGGCTAATACCGCGCCTCCCAATGGTTCGGACGCGTAGCTCAGCGGGAGAGCATTCGCTTCACACGCGAAGGGTCACAGGTTCAATCCCTGTCGCGTCCACCATTCTATTTCGCTCACGGTTAGCTCGCTTCACTCGCACCTCCGCAGGGGCGCGCAAACGTGCGCGGCGCCCAGTCGGGCGCTGTTGGTTTGCGTGGCTGCGTTCGGCTTGGGAAGCTTGCGTGATAGCGGATCGAGATTAGCGAACGCATCCGCCAGGCTTATGTAGTCCGTACACCGACTCCATTGCATACATCGGATATTCCTGTGCAAATATCCGATAACCGAATTGCGCATATCAAAGGACATACGCGTCTTCGATGCACGCCCATGACCGGACATCTCAAGGAATAGCCGTTGGGCTTGCGCTGCTGGCGGGCTATATCGACGCGCTGGGATTCTTAAGCCTCGGCGGCTACTTCGTTTCCTTCATGAGCGGCAATTCCACGCGTTCCGCGGTCGATTTCGTCCATGGAGCTTCATGGAAGGTCGCACTGATTCCGCTGGGGATCATCGCCGTCTTCGTGCTCGGGGTCATGCTGGGCCGCGCTATTCGCCACTACAGCAAGCGTATTCCGTCGACTTCGGTCCTGATCTTCATGTCGGCGGCCCTGTCGGCCGCGACCGTCGCCCATGAGATCGACGCCGACGCCTTCGCAGTGCTCCTCATGGCCATCGCCATGGGCGCGGCCAACAATATTTTCGTGCGTGAAGGCGAAGTTTCCATCGGCGTAACCTACATGACGGGCGCGTTGGTGAAGCTGGGACAAAGGCTTGCGGGTTGCCTGCTCGGAGAAAAGGACACGGCGTGGCAGCCCTATTTCTTTCTTTGGGCAGGGCTTGTGTCCGGCGCCAGTCTTGGCGCCGCCGGTTTCGCCGTCCTCAACCTGCGCAGCCTGTGGGGCGGCGCCGTGCTATGCCTGGTCCTGACCATGATCTTCTGGCGATCGGAAACGGCCCGGGACCGGTAGAGCGGCTATTCAGGAGCCCTTCTTTATATCTTCTTCCAGAGGGTCATAAGGTGGCGTGCGATGCGGATCGGCGTGGCCCGAGTAACGGTAGTGGCTTTCGTCTATCGCCTTGATCAGATCCTTGCCCTTGTCGCCGCCGACCAGTTCCAGCAGTGCGTCCAGCTTCGCTTCGGTGCGATCGTCGTTTTCCTTGGACGACGGCGAGCCGACATAAAGGAAATAGGCCAGGCCCACGACCTGCCAGATCAGTTGCAGGAATTCCGACTGCCAGTTTTCAAATGTATCCCGGCCCATTTCGATCAGATAGGCCATCACCTGGGGCGCCTCGGCGTGGCTCTTGGCCTCATCCAGATAGGCGAACCAGCCAAATGCCCAGTGCCCGATCATCGACACAACGAAAAAAATAAGCGTAATCCAACCATAGGCGTAACGACGCATTTTGACATCTCCAGAAGAGCCCCTTGTCGTCGAGGTAAACTTCCGGCGTGTCAGAATTCAATTCGAAGCGTCCTGCGTTTCACCATCCTGCTTGTCTTCGCGCAGGATGCGTTCCAGCTCCTCGCGGCTCAGCTTGGCGAAGTTGATCAGTTCCGGCTCGCTCTCAAAGAACTCGAACGACTTTTTAAGCGTCTGGATGTCGTGCGCCAGGAACTTTGCCGCCTTGCGCTCAACCTCGGCCGCATCGCGGCCCAGCGCCACCATGGCCTCGCGCGCCAGGGCCAGCGATGCGTCCAGCATTTCGCGGTGATAGGCATCGACGCCGGCCTTATGCAGGTCATAGGCATGGCGCCGGTTCCGCGCACGGGCGTAAACAAGCAGCCTCGGATAATGTTCCTTGGCCTGCCGGACGATATCCACTGCCGCGTCGGCGTCATCCACCGCAACGATCAGCATGCGCGCCTCATGGATACCGGCGCTGCGCAGCAGGTCCATGCGCGTGGCATCGCCGAAATAGGCCTTGAAGCCGAACCGTGCGACCGTCTCGACCTGGTCCGGGTTCTTTTCCAGGACGGTCACCGACACGCCCTGCGACAGCAGGAAGCGGCCGACGACCTGGCCAAAGCGGCCAAAGCCCGCGATGATCACCGGATTGGTTTCGTCTATGATGTCGAAGTCGCGATCTGGCAACTGACTGACGAAACGCGGCATGACGAAGCGGCTGAACAGCGCGACCAGTATCGGCGTGAAACCAATCGACAGCGCAACCAACAGGATAAGAAACTTCTGCGCTTCGGCGTCGATGATGTTCAGTCCGCCGATAAGCTGCAGCAGGACGAAGGCGAATTCACCGCCTTGCGCCAGGCCGATGGCCAGGCCGATGCCTTGCGCGCCCGTAACGCCGAAGCGGGTTCCGAGGAGATACAGGATCAGGCCTTTGACGGTCATTAGCCCCAGAACCGCACCGATCATGGCAAGCGGATGCTTCATCAGCACACTGAAATCCATACCCATTCCGACCGAGATGAAGAACAGGCCGAGCAGCAGTCCCTTGAACGGTTCGATATCGGTTTCGATCGTGCGGCGGTACTGCGAACTGGCCAGGACGACGCCGGCGATGAAGGCGCCCAAGGCCGGCGACATGCCGATCAATTCCATCAGGATGGTGACGCCGATGACTATGGCCAGTGAAATGGCGGTGAAGACCTCGCGCAGATTTGCCTTGGCGATCGCCAGGAAGACATAACGCGACAGGTAGCGCCCGGCCAGTATAACGCCGGCGATGACCGCCACCACCGCCAGCGGCTGCAGCCACACCGGCCAGTGTGCGATCAGGCTGTGGCTTTCGGCGTGAACCGCACCGCCTGTCCCTACCGCCAGCAGGGGAATGATGATCAGGATCGGGATGACGGCGATATCCTGGAACAGCAGGACCGAGAACGAGGTCTCGCCGACCAGTGTGTGGGTCAGGTTGCGCTCATTGAGCATCTGCATGACCAATGCGGTTGACGACAGCGACAGGGCCATGCCGATGGCCAGAGACGCCTGCCATGTCTGGCCCATAGCCAGGCCGACAGCAAGAAGCGCCGCCGAGGTCAGGGTCACCTGCAACCCGCCAAGCCCGATAATCGATTTCCTCAGTCGCCAGAGGACGGCCGGCTCAAGCTCCATGCCGATCAGGAACATCATCATGATGACGCCGATTTCGGCGAAGTGCATGATCCCTTCGGCGTCGACGCCGATGACCGTGCGCGCCAGCGGGGCGATGGCGATACCGGCGATCAGGTAGCCAAGCACCGACCCCAGGCGAAAGCGCTGGGCCAGGGGGACGATCAGGCATCCCGCCATCAGGAAGACAAAGGTAATGGTGAGAAGCTTGATGTCCATTTCGTCCCTGTCCTGATGACGCCGCTTGGCAAGCCGGCGCCCGCGCCCTATGATTCGCCAATCTAAGCAGGGCAGCGCGCATGACAAGGCATTGGGGTATCGCAGTCGCAGGAATCTTGATGGCTTTTGCCGCTGGCGCATTATGGGTGGCCGGTACGGAAGCGACGCAGGCCTATCGCGTGCCCTACGAAGAACCCCCGCGTGCCGTGCCCGGCCCGGGCTACAAGCTTGTGTGGTCCGATGAATTCGACACAGGCACCATGCCCGACCCCGCCAAATGGGATTACGACATCGACCGCAACGAAGAAGGCTGGTGGAACAGTGAGGCGCAGTACTATGCCTTTGCCCGCCCCGAAAACAGCCGGATCGAGAACGGCAACCTCATCATCGAGGCGCGGCGCGATGATGTGTCGGGTTTTGCCGATCATGGTGGCCAGAAATATTCCTCGGCACGCCTGGTCACACGCGGCCGGGCGGAATGGACCTACGGCGTCTTCGACATCCGCGCCAGACTGCCGTGCGGCCGTGGACACTGGCCGGCCATCTGGATGCTTGGCACCGGCCAATGGCCTGACACGGGCGAAATCGACATCATGGAGTCGGTCGGCTTCGCGCCGACGACAGTCTACGGCACCGCCCACTCGCGCCACACCGTCGACACCAAATCTCCCAGGGGCGACAAGGTCGAAGTGCCGACCCTGTGCACCGAATTCCACAACTATCAGCTCGACTGGCGGCCCGACAGCCTGACCTGGTTCGTCGACGGCAACCCCTTCTACCGGCTGGATAAACCCAAGGGCGCCGACTGGAAAACCTGGCCTTATGATACCCCGCAATACCTGCTGCTGAATCTCGCCGTCGGCGGCGCCTGGGGTGGGCAGCAAGGCATAGACGACACAGCCTTTCCCGCGCGCATGGAGGTCGATTATGTGCACGTGTGGCAAAAGCAGTGATTGACAGAAAGCCAGGCAATCGTCTCAATGGCAACCATGCAGGCCAACCGTCAGCTTACGGATGAAATCGCCCTGTTCGACTTTGTCGAAGGCTTAAGCCCGCTTGTCGTTTCGGCACCGCATGTCGGCACCTACATCCCGCCGTATCTGACAGGTCAGTTCAATGCCACAGGCCTGGGCGTTCATGAAACGGACTATCACGTCCACCGCCTGTTCGACTTTGCGGCCGACCTCGGCGCCTCGACCCTGTTCGCCACCCATTCGCGCTACGTCATCGATCTCAATCGCGCGCCGGACAATGCCAGCCTCTATCCGGGCCGGTTCGAGACCGATCTCTGCCCCCTGAGCGACTTCGACCGCCGTCCCATTTACGCGCACGCCACTCCCGATGCCGGCGAAGTGGTTCGACGACGGGACATCTATTGGCGCCCCTATCATGACCGTCTCAGGGCGACGCTCGACGCCGTCGCCGCCCGCCATGGCCGCGCCCTGCTGATCGACGTCCATTCCATCCGGCCGTCGATTCCGGACCTGTTCGAAGGCCGCCTGCCCGATCTCAATTTCGGCCTGAACGACGGCCGGTCCGCCTCTCCGCGCCTGGCCGAGGTCATCCGCGACTGGGGCCAAAGCCAGGAGCGCTACAGCCACATCGTCGACGGCCGTTTCAAAGGCGGCTATACGACCCGTCATTACGGGCAGCCGGAACGCGGTATTCATGCCGTCCAGATCGAAATTGTTCAGGACACCTACTTGAACATGGCTACGCCGCACCTGTATGACGCAGATCTCGCGGCACCCCTTAGTCACACGCTTCGCCCACTGGTCGAGGCTCTGCTTGAGGCCTTGCCGGGCACTTGATTTCTGGAGGACAGATGTCCGCCCTCTCCAACCTTATCCACGATCGCGGCTATGTCATCGATGGCGCCGGTTACGCGGCGTCCTTGCGTGAACGCCTGGCGAAGCACGTCGCCGACCTGAAGGCCGCCCATCCAACGCCGCCATGCCTGGTCGTCGTTATTGTCGGTGAAGATCCGGCCAGCCAGATCTATGTCAAGAACAAGGGCGAGCAGACCCTGGCGATCGGCATGGAGTCGCGCACGATCCGCCTGCCCGACACCACATCCGAATTGGAACTGCTGACCTTAATCAACGAACTGAACCACGACCCGGTTGTGAACGGCATCCTGGTCCAACTTCCACTGCCCGGGCACATGTCGTCGCTGAAGGTCATCGATGCGATCGACCCGATGAAGGATGTCGACGGCTTTCACGTCTCCAACGCCGGCAAGCTGGCCGTGGGCCTCGATGGTATCGTGCCCTGCACGCCTCTGGGCTCCCTGATGCTGCTGAAAGATGCAGCCAGCAAGTTCGGCGATACCCTGGCCGGCAAGAACGCGGTCATCGTCGGCCGCTCGAACATCGTCGGCAAGCCGATGGCGCAACTGCTGCTGGCCCAGGACTGCACGGTCACCATTGCCCATTCCAAGACGAAAAACCTGGCTGACGTCTGCCGGTCCGCCGATATCCTGGTCGCCGCCGTCGGCCGCGCCCACTTTGTCCAGGACGACTGGGTAAAGGACGGCGCCTATGTCATCGACGTCGGTATAAACCGCATTACGGTCGAAACGCCCGAAGGTCCGAAATCCAAGGTCGTTGGCGACGTCGATTTCGACGCCGCGAAAGACCGGGCGCTGGCCATCACGCCGGTACCCAAGGGTGTCGGCCCCATGACCATCGCCTGCCTGCTGAACAATACACTCAAGGCGTTCTGCCTGCAGAACCACCTGCCTGTACCGGAGGGAGTCTGACATGGCGGACGTCATCGTCATCGGCGCCGGTCATGCCGGTGGGGCGGCAGCGGGCTTCCTGCGTCAGTACGGTTTTGAGGGCAACATCACCCTGATCGGCGACGAGCCCTATCTGCCCTATCAGCGCCCGCCATTGTCAAAGGCGTGGCTCAAGGGCGAAGCGTCGCTGGAAGACCTCTACCTGCGCGGTGAGACCTTCTATGCCGATCAGGGTGTTACGGCACGTCTGAACACGCACGCCTATGCCATCGATCGCACCGCAAAGACCGTCACGGTCGCCTCCGGCGAACATATTGCCTACGACCAGCTGATCATCGCGACCGGCTCAAAGGCGCGTCCCTTTCCGGCCAAGGGTGTCGACCACGTTCCGCACCATCTGCTGCGGACACTTGACGATGCCGAACGCCTCAAGTCGGTTCTGGCGCCCGGTCACCGTATCGGATTGATCGGCGCCGGCTATGTCGGCCTGGAAGTCGCCGCGTCCGCCCGATATCTCGGCTGTGAGGTCACGGTCTTCGAACGTGAGCCGCGCATCCTGGCGCGCGTCGCGTCCGAAGCCCTGTCGAGCTTCTTCACCGCCACGCACGGCGCGCATGGCGTCAACCTCGTCACCGGAGCCCAGGTCAACGAGCTGAGTCTTGGCGACGGCGACAAAAAGATCGTTCATCTGGCTGACGGTTCACAGCACGCATTCGATCTGCTGCTGGTCGGCATTGGCGCGCTGCCGGCGGACGATCTCGCGACGGCTTCGGGGCTCGAGACCAGCAACGGCATCGTCGTCGACGAACAGGCGCGCAGCTCGGACCCATCCATCTTCGCCATCGGCGACGTGACGTCACGCACCCTGCCCTTCTATGACGGCCGGTTCCGCCTCGAGAGTGTACCGAATGCACTGGAACAGGCCAAGCAAGCCGCCGCCGCCATTACCGGCTTCAAACCGCCCGTCGTGGAGACGCCATGGTTCTGGTCCGATCAGTACGATCACAAGCTCCAGATTGCCGGCCTCCTGATGCCGGGCGCGACACCGGTCGTTCGCGGCGATCCTGCGTCGGGCGCCTTCAGCGTCTTCCATCTCGATGTGAGTGGCGGTTTGCGGTGCGCCGAATGCGTCTCCCGTCCGGCCGATTTCATGGCGGCGAAGCTGTTGATTTCCAAAGGGAAGACCGGGCTCGACGCCGCGGTGCTCGCCGATCCGGATGCACCTTTGAAACCCCTGCTGCAATAACCGTGTGCAACGCAGCATTTATCGCGTGACAGGGGTATCGGTTTCGGCTTAGCTGCCCCCAAAATCGTGCATCTGGAGACCGATATGCCCGACACCGATTTCAAACCCATTTCCAAGGTATGGCCGGACGTCAAAACCGCGCTCGAGGGCCTGACATTTGACGGCATGACTGTCATGTCCGGCGGCTTCGGTCTGTGCGGCATCCCGGAAAACCTGATTGCCGCCCTGCGAGCTTCGGGCGTCACCGGCCTGACCGTCATCTCCAATAATGCCGGGGTTGACGGTTTCGGCCTGGGCCAGCTCCTGACGACACGACAGATCAAGAAGATGATCAGCTCCTATGTCGGCGAGAACAAGGAGTTCGAACGGCAATTCCTGGCGGGCGAACTGGAACTGGAATTCAATCCGCAGGGCACCCTGGCCGAGCGCATTCGCGCCGGCGGCGCGGGCATCCCCGGCTTTTATACCGCGACCGGTGTCGGTACGGTCGTGGCGGATGGCAAGGAAATCAAACGCTTTGGCGATCGCGACTACGTACTGGAAACAGGTCTGGTCGCCGACCTTTCCATCATCAAGGCGTGGAAGGGCGATGAGCGCGGCAACCTGGTCTTCCGCAAGACGGCGCGCAACTTCAACCCGATGATGGCGACGGCGGGAAAGGTCTGCGTCGCCGAGGTCGAGGAGATCGTGCCCGTGGGTTCGTTCGATCCCGACCATATCCACACGCCCGGCATCTATATCGACCGCATTGTCCAGGGCACGTTCGAAAAGCGCATCGAGCAGCGCACGGTTCGCGAAAAGGAAGCTTAAATCATGGCCTGGACTCGCGACGACCTGGCGCTGCGTGCGTCGAAAGAACTGAAGAACGGCTTCTACGTCAATCTGGGCATCGGCATTCCGACCCTGGTCGCCAACCATATCCCTGAAGGCATGACCGTCACCTTCCAGTCGGAAAACGGCATGCTGGGCATGGGCCCCTTCCCCTATGACGATGAGGTCGATCCCGACCTGATCAATGCCGGCAAGCAAACCGTCACGGCCCTGCCCGAAACGGCCTTTTTCTCGTCGTCGGACAGCTTCGCCATGATCCGCGGCGGCCATATCGACCTGACCATCCTGGGCGCCATGGAAGTGGCCGAGAACGGCGACATCGCCAACTGGATGATCCCGGGCAAGCTGGTCAAGGGCATGGGCGGCGCCATGGACCTGGTGGCCGGCGTCAAGCGCGTCGTCGTCGTCATGGAGCACGCCAACAAGCACGGCGAATCCAAGGTGCTCAAGGCCTGCACCCTGCCGCTGACCGGCACGCGCGTGGTCAATCTGATCATCTCGACACTTGGAGTGTTTGAGGTCAAGCCGGATGGCTCCGGCCTGATCCTGACCGAACTGGCGCCCGGCGTGACGCTTGAGGAAGTGGCGGCGCTGACTGAGGCCGCCTACGAGGTCAGGCTTTAAGCCAGCTTACTTGGCTGGAACCTGGACCTTGTTGTCCGGCACCGGATTGGCGGCGACGGTCTCCTGCGTGAAGCTGATCAAAGCCGCCACGACCTGCGACGTCGCCTCGTCATAGGACTCCGCCATCAGCGACATGTCGCTCCGGCGCACGGGGACGTCAGCCGTGACGTAGCGCTGACCGACGACCGCGCGATCAGCCAGACGTGTGAGCCGCGCGTCCAGGGCCACCGACACCGTCGGGCGGCCGCGGCCATAGGCGCTTTCAAAGCGATGCACCGTCAAGTCCAGGCGATACTGCGCCGCCGATGGTCCGCGCGGATCGAGCCTGACCGTCGTCGCCGACCGTGAGAAGCCTTCCTTGACTGCGTCCTGGAAGAGCTGGCGCACGGGCGCAGCCCAGCGTGAACCGCCGACATAGCTGACTTCGTTGCCTTCGGTCGTCAGGATGCGGTCGCCCTGCGATTCCTGCGGGAAGTCGATTCCCCCGAGATTGATGGGGACCAGCACGCCGTTGGCCGGCGCCTGCGTGACCTTTTCGACCTTATCCGCGTGATAGCCGAAGCGATAGAGCTGGACCGGCTTGGTCTTCGGCAGGACGTTGACACAACCCGTCAGCACCAGCACGGCGGCAGTCGCCATAGCGACCTTGATAAACGGCGCGCGCATCATTGGCTGACCTTTCGTTCCTTGGATTCAGGCTTGACCAGCAGCCCCTTGGGGTCGCTGTTGACATTGTCGACCAGTTGCTTGAGCTCGACGAAGGC
>CBIHPL010000058.1:0-11316 GCA_966212005.1 uncultured Asticcacaulis sp. | reverse complement strand
AAAAGAGCCGACCGGCAACCTGTGCACCCCCGGGACGACGGTGGTTGTCGAGGGTAAACGCGATCCGCGCCACTGCATCCTGTCGTCCTCTCCCCTTATGCCTGTGGGGGAATGGACCCGCGGCGAAATCGAGGTCCTGCCAAACGGCGAGATCACTCACTTCGTCAATGGCAAGGTCGTGCTGCGCTATTCGGCGGCGGAGCTTGATCCCGCCGACAAGGATGCGCAGGCGCTGATCGGTGGGGCCGGCGGCGCGCTGGCGCTTAAGAAAGGCTATATCGCCCTTCAGGCCGAGGGCCAGCAGATCGAGTTCCGCAAGATCGAAATCCAGCGGCTGGATTGAGCGGCAGGGAAGAGAACCGGTCAGGCTTTTTTCCGCCCGTCAGCCCGCAGGCTGCATAGGTCGCGTGGCGGGAGGAGGACGCACCTGTTCCTGCGATGTGGAATGTTAAGGCTAAGGATATCACCCTCGGCGCGACACTCTCGACTTACGCAATGCTTTTCAGCATTGTGTCGTTGCCGCCACACAAATTTGCACGCACGGCGTAAGTCTGGTGCAAAAGTTGCATGTTACCCCTGCTTATGACAAGCCACGTAATCGGCTTGTGGGGACGGGCAATTGGCAACGGTAACGATTTATACGAACGGCGGCAACGCCAACGACATTATTGATACGTCTGCGTCATTAAATGCACAACAGGTACAAGGGCGGGCCGGCGACGATACTTTGATCGGAGGCGCGCTCAATGACAAGCTCTATGGCAATGAAGGCAACGATGTTCTGATCGGCGGCATCGGGACGGATACGCTCAGCGGCGGGATAGGCGCCGACACCTATGTCATGTCGAAGGCCGACATGGCGACGGGCAGCGACAGCCTGCTGGACTTTGACGGCGTTGGCGACGGCGCGATTGCCGGCGGCGACCTCCTTCAGTTTACCGGTTTCAGTGCTGCTGCCACCCTGGTTTTTATTCGCCACAGCGGCAGCAACCACGTCTACGAAGTCCGTGACGGAGCTTTCCGCGCCCAGTTCACCGTGACCTATGCCGGCACCGGCCTGCTGCAGAAGGGCGACTACGTGTTCGTGCCGCCGGCAAATCGGGCGCCGGTGCTCAGCGATGCCCAGACCGTTTTGGCACGGGGGACCGAAGACACCGCGTACACCCTGTCCGTTGCCAGCCTGCTTGGCGGGTTTACGGATGCCGACGGCGACAGCTTGGGCGTTTCCGGCCTGAGCGCCGATCGGGGTGTGATTGTCGACAATGGCGACGGCAGCTACACGATTACGCCGGGTGCCGAATATTACGGCCCCGTCGTCCTGACCTACAGCGTCGTCGATGGCAAGGGCGGGGTTGTCTCGGCCAGCAAGTCCTTTGTGATCGAAGCCGTCAATGATGTGCCGGTACTGTCGGGCGCGCAGCCCTGGTTGTCCAACGGCACGGAAGATACGGCCTATACTCTGACGGCCGCCAGCCTGCTTGACGGGTTCACGGATGCGGACGGCGACTCTTTAAGTGTATCCGGCCTGAGCGTCGATCACGGCGCGATCTACGACAACGGCGATGGCAGCTATACCGTCATACCGGAAACCGACTATAACGGCTCCGTCACCGTGAGCTACGAGGTCGGCGACGGCAATGGCGGCAGCGTCTTTGCCCAGCAGGTCTTCACGCTCGATGCCGTCGATGACGGTCCGATCCTGCTGCCTCCTGTCGAAGAGCCGCCCGTCGAAGAGCCTCCTGTCAACACCACGCCCGTCCTGACGGGCGCGCCGGCGTTGCTGGGTGCGGGCACCGAAGATATCGCCTACCTGGTCACAGCCGCCAGCCTGCTCGACGGTTTCAGCGATGCCGACGGCGACAGTCTGAACGTGTCGAACCTGTCGGCGGATCGCGGCACGATTATCGACAACGGCGACGGCAGCTATACGGTCACCCAGGACACCGACTATAACGGCTCGGTCACCCTGAGCTATGAGGTCAGCGACGGGAAGGGCGGCAGCGCCTACGCCCAGCAGGTCTTCGTGATCGAAGCTGTCAATGACGCTCCGGTCCTGTCCGGCGTGCAGCCCACGCTAGGCGCAGGCGCTGAGGATACGACCTGCACGATCACGTCCGCCAGTCTGCTTGACGGCTTTACGGATATCGAAGGGGAGGCCTTAAGCGTATCGGGACTTGTGGCCGATCATGGCGCAATTACAGACAATGGTGACGGCACCTATGGCTTCACGCCGGATGCAAACTATAACGGCCCGGTCAGCCTGAGCTATGAGGTCATCGACGGCAATGGTGGCAGTGTGTCCGCCAGCCGGTCCTTCGTCATCACTGCGGTCAATGATGGCCCGGTTCTGTCGGGTCCGCAGGCCGTGCTTGCCGGCGGCAGCGAAGATACGGCCTACACGCTGACGGCGGCCAGCCTGCTTCATGGCTTCAGCGACGCCGACGGCGACACTTTAAGTGTGTCGAACCTTACGGCCAATCACGGCGTAATTAACGACAATGGCGACGGCACTTACACCCTCATGCCGGACGCCAACTATTACGGCACCGTTGCTCTGACTTATGATGTCATCGACGGCAATGGCGGAAGCATCGCTGCCCAGCAGTCGTTCGTGCTCGAAGACGTCTATGACGCGCCGCCCCTCACAACGGTCGCGGTCGAAACGGCGATGAACGCCATCCTCTCCGGCAAGCTTGTGGCGGCCGGGGCATCGGGCTTTTCGCTCACGCAAGGACCGACCAACGGCACCGTAAAGCTGGGCGTCGACGGTTCTTACTTCTACGCGCCGGATGTCGGTTTCAGCGGCGAAGACCAGTTCCTGGTGACAATCGACGACGGTCACGGCGGCCTCAGCCAGCAACAAATTCAGGTCGGCGTGCAATCATCGACCAGTGATCCGGTGGCTTACCGTAATACGGGCGTGGGCACGGACCCGATCTTTATCCAGCGCGACGGCACGGCCGGCTCCTTCTACGTCTCCGCCGATACGGCGCGGGTCACTAAAAACGGCGTCGTCATCGCCGTGGCGACAGAAAACGGTGCGATCCTCGGCGTGCCGCAGGGCGATGGCTACGTGCTGGAAACCGTGACGGGCGGCAAGGTCGCCACCCGGCCTTTGGCCGTCGGCATGGTGGTCACCGCGGCCGGCCAATCCAACATGGCAGGCTGGTTTACGGCGCCGAGCAGTTCCGTCGTTGCCGAGAGCGGGGTTTATGTCTGGACGCATACGTCGGATTTCAAGTCCGGCGCCTGGACGACGGCAGCCGGAGCCTCGGCCCTGGCGTTTGCGCAAACCATCCGTGAAAGCGAACCGGGCCTGCCGATCGCCTTCATCGATGGTTCGTCCGGCGGAACATCGCTGGTCCAGATCAACACCAAGCCCTACTGGATGCAGACGGGCGACGGCTCCATCTACCAGAATTTCGTCTATCAGGTTCAGGCGGCGACGCGCGGCCAGTCGGAACTCCTGATCTGGAACCAGGGCGAATCCGATGCCGCCGCCCGGACGGCTCCCGCGGTCTACGGTGCGGCGCTCCAGTCCCTTTTCGCGCGCTTCGATACGGCGCTTGGGGATCCGACCATACTGATCGCCGGTCTTTCCACCACCGGCGGCAATTCCAGCGAACTGCGCCTGGCACAGGAGAAGGTCGCGGCCACGACGCCGGACGTATTCTATTCCGCGACGTCACCGCTGATCGAAACCATCGATGGCACGCACCTCACCACGCCCGGCCGCATCCTTCAGGGGATCGAAGTCGCGCTTCTGTCCCTGAAGTCGTCCGGCGCCCGTCTTCCCGCCGTTTCCTATCGTAACGGAACCGCAGGAAACGACACGATTTCGGGCGACGCCGGCGTCGACATCATCCAGGCCGACGCAGGCAATGACCGTGCCGACGGAGGCGCCGGGAACGATGTCCTGAGGGGCATGGCGGGTGACGATTCTCTTTGGGGCAATATCGGCAACGACGCCGTGTCCGGCGGCGCCGGCAACGACACAGCCGATGGCGGCGAAGGCAATGACGACGTCTATGGTGACGCCGGAACGGACTGGCTCTACGGCGGAACGGGAAATGATCGCCTGGACGGCGGCGCCGGTGCGGACGCGCTTTACGGCGGATCTGGCGACGATACCTACGTCGTCGACGATGCCGGGGATACGGTCAATGAGAGTGCAGGCGGCGTGGATACGGGTGGAACCGATCTCGTGGAAGCCTATGTCAGCTACGTCCTGCCGACTTTTGTCGAGAACATGAAGGTGGTCGCTGCCACCTCCACCATCGGTACCGGCAACGCCCTCGACAACGCGCTGACCGGCAACGGCCTGGCCAACACGCTCTACGGTGTGGGCGGCAGTGACCGCCTGTTCGGGCTGGAAGGCAACGACACCCTGTTCGGTGGCGACGGCGATGACACCATCGAGGGCAACAGCGGCAACGATGTGATGAACGGCGGCGCCGGCGACGACAGCTATTTTGTCGATTCCGTTTCGGACATCGTCAGCGAGCTGACCGACGCCCTGACGGATGCAGGCGGCCGCGACAGCATCTCATCGAGCGTGACGATCACAGCGCCGCAGTTTGTCGAAAATGTTCTGCTTATGGGCAAGAACGTCCTGAACGCAACGGGCAATGCCGAAAACAACGGCATGACCGGCAACCTGAACAACAATGTGCTGCAAGGCCTGGACGGCAACGACACGCTTATGGGCATGGCCGGCAATGACAGTCTTCGTGGCGGCAATGGCAACGACAATCTGCAAGGCGGCGACGGCGTCGATACATTGATCGGTGGCCTGGGCGTCGATACCTTGACTGGCGATCTGGCGGCCTACCGGCAGGACATCTTCGTGTTTGAATCGATCGCCGACAGCGGCGTCGGCTCGGGCCTGCGCGATGTCATCCTGGACTACGGTTCGGGTGATCTGCTCGATCTGCGTCTGATCGACGCCAATGCAGGCTTAGCAGGGGATCAAGCGTTTACGTGGATCGGCACCGGCGCTTTCACCGCGGCCGGTCAGGTACGATATCAGCTGAACGGGCTCTCCGTGATCGTCGAACTGAACGTCGACGGATCGCTGTCCGCCGACGCGCAGATTGAGCTTTTGCAGCCCTTGACCGGTTTGAGCGGCGGCAGCTTTTTCCTTTAATTTGCAGGAGCAGGCGTTCCGTTCACTCCGAAGGCCGAATGGCTCACGCTATTCGGCCATGCCGACCGTCTTCACCACCTTGCCGGCTTCGTCCAGCATTTGGATCTGCGGATTACCGTCGGCGGCGACCAGAAGCTGCAGGCGCGGCCGGCCCCTGACGTCGTTGAGAACAAGGGCCGACGCCTTGTCTTTCGTCGTGCCCAGGTAAATACGTGGCTGGGCCAGCCGCCCTTCGTCCGCCAGACGCTGCCAGTAGGCGCCGCGTTCCGCCCGCGGCAGCTTGCCGGCTTCGGCGGCGAAGCGAGCCATGTCTTCGCCGGACGTCGTCGTGTAGACCGGCACGTCGTTGATCACCAGCGACGATGTCGACGTCTTTTCCGTATCGGTGTGCAGCAATTGCAGGGACTGGTCCTGGCGGAAGCGGTCGAAGGAAAGGGACAGGCCGGCGGAAATTTTGCCGTCCGCTGTCTGTCTGCCGTTCTGGATCAGGCCGCCGTTCTCTGTGCCTTCGTCGTTGACGAAAATCATGCCCGCCTTGTTTGTGCGAGTCGGGTGCGGCTTCTCGATACCCTGTTCGTATATGCCCGGAAAACGGGCACGGTTTGAAATGATGATCCGTTTCGTGCCGTCGGGCTCAATGATATTCACCCGTTCCACGGTTATCTCGTCGAAGTGCGCGTGGTTCGAAGCCTTGGCGCCGCATAGGAGTGCGACCGCGCCGATGGCAGCGGCCGAAGCCACGCAGCCGGCGAAAAACGGATGAAATTTAAGCATGTCGGATCCCTGTTGTAGTTAGGGACAAGACCTAACCGGATGCCTGTCCGGTGACCAGTTACAGTTTGGTAAGTCGAGGACCGCGTCTGTGACAATCGCGTCGAATACGGCGCTTGACGGTTTTAGATGCGCGGCCCAACCTTGCGTCATGACAAGACGCTTACCCCTCCTGACGCTCACCCTGGCTCTGCTGGCCATGCCGGCGGCGGCTGAAACCGTACGCCCCGTCGCGGGACAGGGCTGGTGGGCCTTTACCCCGGCCGAAGACCGTTTCGATCCGGCGTCGAAACTGGACCTGCGCAGTCTGAATGAAGACGCCGCCGGCCAGCATGGTTTTATCCGGTTGAGCGGAGACGGCGAAAGCTTTGTGCGTGGCGACGGTCAACCGATCCGTTTCTGGGGCGGCACGGTCTCAGCCGAACGCAGCCACGCCGACATCGACCGCATGGCGCGCTTCCTGGCCAAGCGCGGCGTCAACATGGTGCGCTGGCATGGCAACCTGGCGCCGACCGACCGGCGTGACTCGAAAATCACCGACATCAACGAAACGGCTCTGGACCAGCTTTTCTATCTGGTCGCCGCCATGAAGAAGGAAGGTATCTACGTCACGATCTCGCCGTACTGGGCCTTCTTCGACCGCATGCACGATGCGACCGGCGCGCGCACCCAGCCCAACTGGCCTTTGCCGCGCAACCCTGAAGCCAATACAACAACCGGCCTTCTGTTCTACGATCCGGTGATGATCGACGCCTACCGCAGTTGGATGGAAGCGCTGTTCCTGCGTGAAAATCCCTATACCGGCAAGGCGTTGCGTGATGAACCCGCCGTCGCCGTCTTCCAGATCCAGAACGAGGACTCGCTTTTGTTCTGGACCTTCAACGACATCCGGGGCGCCGACCGCGACGCGTTGGAACAGACGTTCGGAGATTGGCTGAAACAGAAGTATGGGACGCTTCAGGCGGCAAGGACGGCCTGGGATGGAGCCGACGCCAAAGGGGCGCCGGGTCCCGACCGTCCGGAACAGGGCACGATGGCCCTGCCCAACATCTACGAACTCACGCAAGGCGCGCCCGAAGGCGGCCTGGGACGGCGCTACGCCGACACCACCCAGTTCCTGACCGAAACCATGTACCGCTTCAATCGCGGCATGCAGCACTGGCTGCGTTATGAACTGGCGGTCACCAGCCTGATCAACGCCGGCAACTGGCGCACGGCCAGTATGGAGCGGCTGAATGATGCCGAACGCTACAGCTACACCGCGACCGATGTCATCGCGGTCAATCGTTACGTCACCGGCCGTCATGAAGGTAGCGACACGGTCAGTTGGGCGGTCAAGGCGGGTGACCGCTATACCGATGTTTCGACCCTGACGGATCCGGGCAGTTTCCCCCTGGCTGTCAAACAGCCTGCCGGCCATCCGATGATGGTGACGGAATCGCTGTGGGTGCCGCCGACCGCCTATGAAAGCGAAGCGCCGTTCCTGGTCTCGGCGCTTCAGTCGCTGGGCGGCGTCGACGCCTATTACTGGTTCCATCTCGGCGGCAAGGGAGTGTGGGACCAGCCGCGCAGCGCCAATGGCCATATGCCGTCGATCGGCAAATGGATCGCCAATTCACCCATGACGCTGGGCCAGTTTCCGGCCGCGGCCCTGATGTATCGCCAGGGCTATATCGATCCGGCGCCGGCAGCGGTGGTGGAGCATCGCTCCCTCAACGACCTGTGGCGGCGCAAGGTGCCCTTGATAGCGGAGGAGGGCGGGTTCGATCCCAACCGCGATTCCGCACCCTATGCCCGCAGCGGCGCCGGCACCGTGTCGCCGCTGGCCTATCTGGCAGGTCCGGTCAAGGTGGTCTACGGTTCGGACGCAAGGGACGAGGTTGCCGACCTGACCGGCCAGATCGACAGCGCGCATGGCTCAATCACCAGCCTGGGTGGGGCGGTGACCTGGGACTACAGCGGCGGCATAGCGCGGCTGGATACGCCCAGGGCCCAGGGCGTCACCGGCTTTCTGGGCAAGGCCCGCGACTTCCGTCTGAGCACGGTCGGGATCGTCTCGGACAACGCCTATGCCACCATCCTGGCCGTCAGCCTGGATGGTTTGCCGTTGCGCGACAGCCGAAAGGTCCTGATACAGGTGGGCACCCAGGCGCGGCCGACGGGCTGGATCGATACGGATGCGGCCTGGCGTGACGGCGACGGCAAGGTCGTCACCGGCCGGCAAATCATCGAGCATGGCGCAGCGCCATGGCTGGTGGCGGACACGCGCGCCACGGTGCGTATTGACAATCCCGAACTGAATCGGGCGACCGTCCTGGACGCCAACGGCCTGGCCACGGCGGCCGTCAACGCCCGGTCATGGTCGGGCGGAATAACCATCAGCCTTCCGAAAGACAGCCTGTATGTGCTCGTCGAGCCCTGATCCGCCGCCACGGCCGTATTGATTCTGGCGCTTTGGCGGAACAGTGTTACATTCGGTCACCCGCCGGCCAAGCGCGGGAACGGGGCAGGGAATGACACAGACAACAGACAAGGGCTGGCCGCGCCGAGGCCTGCTTGGGGCGGGCCTGTCTTTGAGCGTGCTGCCGCAGGTCGGCATGGCGCAGATTCTGAACGCCCAGGCGGCGAAACAGATTGAGCCTGACGGCAAGAAGGGCATCCGGCTGGCCGCCCGCGAAGACCCGGGACAACGGATGACCGTCGAAGTCATGATCGATGGCCAGGGGCCGTTTCGCTTTGTGGTCGACACGGCCGCGGAACGCTCGGTGCTTTCCGACGACGTCGTCGCCCGCCTGGGTCTGACGGCGGGGCCGTCTGTCATGGTGTCCGGTATTGCCCGGCGCATATCCGCGCCCACCGTGTCGGTCCGCGAAGTGGCGTTCGGGCCGTTCCGGCGCCAGGGCATGAAGCTGCCTGTCCTGCCCAGGGCATCGGTAATGTCCGATGGCTATCTGGGACTCGACGCCATCGACGGCACGCGCGTGACGTTCGACTTCGCCAATCATGCGATACGCATCGAAGAGGCTGACCGTGTCGAACACACCAGGGATGGCGCCGAAGCCCGGCCCGATGTGACCCATGTCCGCGCCAGGGGCAGCGGCGGTTATCTCAGGGTCATGGACTGCCTGGCCGACAGTGTCGCGGCGATTGCCTTCATAGACACGGGCGCTGAGGTTTCGATCGGCAATGTTTCGCTGATGAACGCCATGGCGATGCGCAACAAGATTTTCGCCCCGCAGGCCATCGTCACCCTAACCGGCGTGACAGGTGGCGAAATCACCGGCCAGGCCGTCCCGGTCGGGCGCATAAGGTTGCAGAACCTGGCCTTCACCAATGGCACCCTGATCATTGCCAACGTCCCGGACTTTACCCTGTGGAAGGTCCGCCAGCGCCCGGCCCTGCTGATCGGGATGGACTATCTGCGTCAGTTCGCCTCGGTAACGCTCGACTATCGCGCAAAGGATATCCGCTTCGAATTGAGCGCCGCGCCGCCGCAAGTCCTGCCTGGTGTCAGTATCGAAGCCGTGGTGTGATCTTTCCGCGAAGCATGGCGCCCGGCCGTGACTCTGGCGAGACCATGCTTAAGCGGAAACATCATGGGGTTCCGACGGCGGGTGGGCTGAGGATCGCTTCGGCCCTTGCCCTTTCGTCCGCCGTCAGACCGGGTTCCAGCATGGCGGCTGCATCATGGCCCGCTTCAAGACCGGCCCGTTCCGCCAGCTGAAACAGGGCGTAGGCCGTGGCCCGATCCTTGTCGCCGCCTTCGCCGTTCAGGAACATGACCCCGAGGTTGAGCATGGCCTGCGGATTTCCGTTTTCTGCCGCATACAGGAACCAGCGGCGGGCCATGGCCAGGTCCTTGCCGACGATTTCGCCCGTATAGAAGTAGGTGCCTAGCGCCGTCTGGGCTTCGGGGCTGCCCTTAAGCGCGGCTTCCTTGTAGTAGACGATGGCCTTCTGCGGATCAGCGGCGACGACCGTGCCGGCGTCGTACAGGCGTCCGGCTTCAAACAGGGCGTCCGGATGGCCGCGTTTGGCGGCCTCCAGCAACCATTGCGCGCCTTCCTTCGGTTTCGCGGCGACACCTGTGTCGCCCTCAAGCAGGATGACGCCGAGTTCGTACTGGGCCGGGGCGTAACCGGCTTCACCGGCCTTTTTAAAGTATTTGACGGCCTTGACGGTACTCTTTTCACCGCCATAGCCACGGTCGAACATGCGGCCGACGAGGTAGGTCCCCGGAATGAAGCCGAATGTGTCGGCCTTCATATGCCACTGGCGCGCCTTCTTTGCGTCCTTTGCCGTGCCCCATCCGGTCATGTAGATGCGGCCAAGCAGCATGGCTGCATCTGACTCTGTCGACATGAAGTCGGGGTCCTTTTCATCGAAGCGCTGGACGCCGTAGCGGGGATTGAATGGCGCTTCGGTTGCCTCGCCCAGCCATTTGATGGCCTTGCCGGTATCCTGCGGGGTTCCGAGGCCGACCAGGTGCATCTTGCCGAGCATCAAGGCGGCTACGGGATAGCCCATCTTGGTGTAGGATTTCTGGAACAGAAGCAGGGCGCCGGCATAGTCCTTGTTATCGAAGGCCATATAGGCGTCGCGCAGGGAGGTGTCGTTGCGGGCAATCGACGCGCGGCCAGCGGCGAAGGCGTAGTCGCCGGCGCCGCAGCCCGATGGGCCGGCACCGCCATTGGCGCCCGGCTGTTTTCCGCGCATGCGTTCCGGGGTATCCATGGCACTGCCGAAAGGCGCCTTTTCCAGGAAACGGCCGCTACGGTTCCTGCGCCCGCCCGTGCCGTCGATATAGTCGTCATAGACCTCGTCATTGCCGCCGCCGAAAAAGCCGCACGATGATCCGCTGCCCGTGCCGATGCGCGCCCAGCCCGGATAGGTGCCGGGCTTGCGACGACCGAAAATGGTCATGACTTCCGGTGCCGGACCAGGAGGAGGGGCCGCAACCGCCGCAGCTTCGGCGGAGGGCGGCGGGGCCGCCGGCGGCTCGGGCGTCAGGGCGTTTGCCGGCGGGGACATATTCAAAAAGCCGACCGCGAACATGACGGCGGCGGTAGCGCGTGCGTTCAACATTGTTCCCTCTCCAATGCCTTGTAAAGTCCGTTGATGGTCAGACGAAGTGCGTGTTCGGCCTGATCCACATGCCGCCGTCCGGATCGAACAGGATGTTGAACCGGCGCAGCATGCCCATGCCGATGACGCCGTCGATATGTCTATCCTCGCCGTCGGGCAGTTGTGCCGGGTCGCTGAGCGTCAGCGGCGACACGGCGATACGGATGCCGGCGATTTCGAACTCGGGCCCCTTGGCGTAGCACAGGGGCATGCCGTTGGAGGCAAAGCTGAGCGGAACACGAACGATGAGCGGCTTGCCGGCGGCGTGGCCGAGG